>JAGDMJ010000091.1 GCA_017860555.1 Bacteroidota bacterium | reverse complement strand
CGGCGTAGGTACCCGTGCCCGAAAGATACGCGATGGCTTCCGGGCCCGTCGTGGTGATCTGCAGGACTATTGACGCCCCGATGTGCTGGAAGGCGTGGCGCATAAAGAACACGTCGCCCTTCTCATCCTCGACGTAGAGCAGTACATGTTGTGTCATGACAGATTCCCCTCGGCCGGCATGGTTGCTCCCTCAGCAGACTGCAGTTCCATCCAGAAGCGGCTTCCCTTGCCTGGTCCGGGATTAAACCCGACTTTGCCGCCCATCTTTTCGCATGTTTTCTTCACCAGAGCCAGCCCGATTCCCGTTCCGTCGTAGTCGCGCGACGCGCGACGGAACATCTGGAACAGATATGGCTCAAACTCCGGTGAGATCCCGATGCCGTCGTCCTCGATCCAGAATTTCACGGAGCTATTGTGTTGCTCGGCGCTGATGGTCACGCTGGGCTGTTGACCGGGATGGACGAATTTGGCTGCGTTGTCAAGCAAATTGGAAAAACACTGTGTCAGGCCGGCCTCGTTGGCCAGGACGGGGGGAAGAACACCGATGATGTTCACCCGGGCGTGAGGTGGCTGCAGGTTGGGATAACTCCTGATAATGCCTTCAATCAGGCGCTGCGTGTCCACCCGGCCCAGCCGTAAATCTGTCCGCACGGCTTTGGTGTAGTTCAGGGAATCGGTGATCAGGCGGTCCATACGGGATGCTGATTCGACGATGTGCTTGAGGTACTGTACGTGTTCCTCGCGCAGGCCCGAATGGTCCCTCATGAGTATTCCGGCGAATCCCTGCATGGCACGCAGGGGAGCCCGCATATCGTGGGTAATGGAATACGAGAAGTGCTCCAGTTCGTCCACGAGTTCGTGCAATTTCGCGGTGCGTTCGCCGACGAGTTTCTCGAGACCTTCGCGCAAGCCGTGAATCTGCATGATCAAGCCGCTTTGCGTCGCGGCCCATTCGAGGAGTTCGAACTGCCGCGTGGTCCATTCATGCGGACGGACTGAATGCACTTCCATAGCGCCGACGATCTCATCGTCCACGCGTATCGGGGTGGCCAGGCTCGAACGCATGTCTTGCCCGGGGGCGTGCGGAACGATCAAATCAGGCCGGTCCGCAAGGTCATGAACACCAGCGGTGCGCCCCTGCTTAATGACAACGGCGGCCAGCGAACTATCGTAAGGCCATCGGTCGCTTTGCAGCGAGGAAACTCCGGCCTGCGCGCGGATGACGAGCTCGTTTCCCTTCTTTTCTGTTACGGCGGCACATTCGACCCCGGGCCCGGCCAGCGCAAGAGCCATCTTGCAGATTTCTTCGAGCACCAGTTGTCCGCTTCCATGCAGGCCTGCCGTTTTTAGCAGGGTCTGCAGCATCACTTCGCGGTCGTTCAACTCGGCATTAGTCGTCTGGAGCTCCTTGGACTGTGCGGCAAGTTCCTCGCCCTGCCGATGCAGCTCCTCGTTACGCAGCTCAAGCTCCTCCAACTGCTGACGGAGTGTTTCACCCTGCTGCTGAATCTCTTCGCTCTGGTGTTGGATCTCCTCGTTCTGCTGCGCAAGCTCTTCTGCCTTGGCACGCAACTCTTCGTTGGCTACCTCCAGCTCGGCATTCCTTGCGTGCAGCGCCTCGGTGAGGCGTATGATAGCATGAACGGTACTGCCGATGACAACGATATTAACCACCTGGAAGAGCCATTGAACGCGTTCCCATTGATCGGCAGGATCGACATCGGGCAGGACATGGAACGCCTTAACGAAGGACAAAATGATAAACGCTGCTGCCATGCTCCAGAGCAACCGGTAGTCCCGATACCAGAGACAAATGAGGAGAGGGAGACCATACGTGAGAGAGAGGTGTCGGTCGTGGAAAATGTAAAGGCGCAAATAGGACGTCAGTCCCGTCATTGCCAGAAGAATGACTATAGAAGTTAGGGTAGAAGGCTTTCGCCCCCAGAGTCGTTTTGCCCTGTCGATCATGACGCAGCCTCGTGCTTCCGGTAGACCAGCAGAGAGTCCAGGGCGGCAGGAATGAGGTCGGGCCTTGCCCGGAGCAGCGCGTGCGCGGCGTTCGGAGAACTCACTCGCAATATGCGCACCAGTGCGACCAGGCGCCGGTGAAGCGGGAAGGCCAGATATGCGTCTGGAGACACACCTCCCGACTCCAGGAGCCAGGCAACCAATGGATCAAGTTCAGCTGGCTTTTGCGGTGTCCATTGATGCTGTGATCGTGGTCGAGTCGAGGGCGGGGGTTGATACAGGGGAAAATCCGTCCGGCGTGGACGACGGAGCATCCCCACGCCCTGGACCTGGATGAAATCCAGTGCGGAATGGGCCTCAGTCAGGTTCTTCTCAGCCGGACGCATAGCAGAATCACTCGCAAGATCCGATAATGCTAAGAAAAGCTAGTAAGAAAATCAGACAAAGTCCATTCGTTCCGAATCGTGGCCATGAAGCTCGTGGCACTACTGGGGAACAAATAGTTTTCCGCGGTTGTTCGAAAAGGTGAAGCACTCCTTGGGAGGCTTCAGAAGCCATACGGGATTGCCCCGGGGTAACAAGACGGGGAGAGGCGTACATTTCATGCGAGGCAACCCATGTCCGACGTGAATCAGGACCCTTCATCGGAATCCGATGAAAGGTTCTCTCAAAACGACCAAGGTGAACACGTGAAATTCCTGGGATGGCAGAAAACACGCACGGGCGAACTCTATCCACTTTACAACATAATGGTCAAAGGCCATCCAAATTTCGGCTCGACCGTTAGCGATAAGACTCTGCAGAAGCTGAACCTGGCCATTCCAAGGACCCCGCCGCCGCAGGCAGATTTGAAGAACCCTTGACGCCCCACCGTTGCATCTTTTTTCCGATGGTGCTACTTTCCCTTAGGGGACGTGGAGTGTTGCCGGAGAAGAGATAACGGGGTCGAGGGCCACATGAAGACTACAGCAGGACTTTTTCTCCACTTATTCCTTACCGCGCTTGCCTCGCTCTCGTTTTCACAAACATCAGGTATCACGACCTACTGCAATCCGCTCGACATCGACTATAAATACATATGGGAACAAGCCCCTCGGAAGATCTCCTTCAGAGCGGGGGCAGATCCGGTGATCGTCACATTCAAAGGGGAATACTACCTCTTTTCGACCGTCCAGGGGGGTGGTGGCATTCCAAGGCCTTCTGCACTGGGCTTTTGTCGAGCCGGACAAATGGCCGGTCGATGACAACTGCGCTCCGGCCGCGCGCGTAGTCCGTGACACACTCTACGTCTTCCAGTGCACATTCGGACTCCGTCCTCTCTTCACGACGACAACGCCCTGGAATGGGCACCTGGATTTCTTCAATCCCAGAATGCCTCCGCTTTCAGGTGCGCTCGGTCCATGGGATCTGGATTCTTTTCATGACCACCGGGGCGGATTTTCACGCTTCTCTGCCGTATTTTCCCTTCACACCTCTCGAGCCTTGCGCCGGAGGGTAAGCACCCACCTCGACTCCTGTGCACCTTCAGATTCAAACCGGCAAATGGCTGTCGGTCAAGCCAGGACTCGCTGCCCATATCTTGCTATTCAACTAACAGACCCCCCGGTGTAAATGACTGATTTTTACAGTTGCTGACTGAATTTTACATTTGAGATAGCTATTATTGAATGTTGCGGGAGGAAGATGGAGGCGTAGGGATTCTCCGGATGCTACGAAAGGGTACTCCATGAAATATCGACTGGCGCTTGTTCTATGTGTAATCCTCTTGCAGGGAAGTCTGCGCGCGCAAACGGCAATAGCAAACAAATTCGTCTCTCGTTCACACATATACGACGGGACGACGCTGCCATATCGGCTGTTCATTCCTGACTCGTATTCGAGTGCCAGGGACTACCCCCTTGTGCTCGCACTTCACGGCGCCGGAGAACGTGGAACAGACAATAACCTTCAGCTTACCAACACGCGGATGGCAACGTGCTGGGCGGATTCCATTGCCCAGATACAGCATCCGTGTTTTGTGCTGGCGCCTCAATGTCCCCTTGGCGGCAGCTGGAGCACCGGAGATCCCACTTCGCTTCTTCGGATCGAGGCGGCCACGGTAATCGATATCCTGGATTCGCTTACCAGGGAATTCTCCGTCGACACAAATCGAGTCTACATCACCGGCTTCTCAATGGGTGGAAGCGGGACCTGGGAGTTCATCATGCGATTCCCCGAGCGTTTCGCAGCCGCTGTCCCGATGGCCGGAGGCATGAACCCGGCGTACGCCGAACGATGTGCCGATGTTCCCATCTGGGATTTCCACGGGACGGTTGACCAGCTGGTCTCCGTCCAGTATTCACGCGTGATGATCGATTCGCTCCGTGCAATGGGCAGAACCGCGGTATACACTCATTGCCACGACCTGGACTGTTCGGGGCTTCCGGACAGTGCCATTGCCATGCAGGTCCGGAGTCACGCGGACCTGTTCTACACGGAGATCCAGAACGCCGGGCATACGTATGGAATCTGGGGTACAACGGACAACTATCCTTTTCTCCCTTCCTGGATGTTTGACCAGTACAAGAAGCAGCCGGGAGCAATCATGCTCACCAGTCTGAATTCGTATGCCACGTTGAGCGGCAACGCAACATTGACCTGGGGCTCATCATCCGGAGACAGCGCGGAAATCTGGTTTTCGCCCGATGCAGGCACCTCCTGGCAGCAAGTCGCGAATGCCACAAACGTGGGAACGTTCGTCTGGAACAGTTCGCTCGTGCCGGACTGTGCATTCGGATCAATCAAGATATTCCTGAAAACCGCCGATGGATTCATCATCGGGAGCGACCGTTCGTCCTATTTCGCCGTCAACAATACGCAGAACGCCCCGCCATTCGTGAAACTGCTCAACGAAGAGTTCGCCACCGGAGCCGTCTTTGCACAGGACTCGGTTAACTTGAGAATCCTCGCCGGAGATCCCACGGGGGCCTCGCTGGCCGCTTCGCTTCTGTACAGTGGCGATGGGGGTGCGACATTCGGCCAATTCGACTCCTTCACGGCTGCCACCGATCCCGCACCGCAAACGAGGGGGATTGACATTGGTGCTCTGCCTAATAGTGATCAGGCAGTTGTGAAGCTGACCGTTAATAACGGGAAACTGACCTCACAGGCGACGAGCTTCCCCTTTGCCAAGATCACGCCCCGGTTGCAGGGGATGGCCGTTGCACGCACCGCCGGGTCTTCCGGCGCGACGTTGAAGGTCCACGTAGTTTCCCCTCCGGGGCTGACAGGACATCGCTACAGGGTGGAATTTGATGATACGTCTCACGCACAGAAAGAGTACATGGTGCGCGATATAGACCTCGGAACCACAGTCGTCGCACATGCAACCGAGCTGGATGGAGTAAAGGAAGGCCCGCTTTTTGACGGCATTCGCCTTGTGATCGCCGATGTAACTGTGCCACGCGTCAATCCTGACAGTACGCGCTGGACCAAGGGTTCTGCGACCTTGAAGGCGACTGTTCGTGTTCCCTCCGGCGGGAAACCCACATTCCACGACTACCAGATCACGTTGTTCTCCACCGTGGTTGATACATCGAAGAGCGGTTTTGGTCCGGAAGCCAGTCCCATGAAGTTTCAAGTCTGGGATCTGACGAAGGACAGGAAGGCCGATGTTGTCTATTACGATGTCAACGGCGACGGCACCATCGGCCCCGACGTCAGGGTTGACATCCTTGAGCCCGATTCCATAGGCGGCCTGAGGCCAGCCTGGTCGTTGATTTTCGTTGAGCGGGTTGGAGACATCTTGCCCGTGCCCGGGGATCAATTTGTTCTGAGCACGGTGAAACCGTTGACCTCATCCGATGTGTACGAGTTTACCGGGACCATCTCCTCGGTCCAGCCGGATGCGATTCCTCCGGCGTTCTCGCTCGAGCAAAACTACCCCAACCCGTTCAATCCGGTTACCACGATCAGGTTTGGGCTTCCGAGGTCGGTTAACGTAAATCTGTCCATCTATGACATCCTGGGGCGGAGGGTGACTGTGCTCGTGAATGAAAAGCGGGATGCGGGGGTGCACGATGTGAAGTTCGACGGCCGAGGATTGTCGAGTGGAGTGTATTTCTATCGACTGCAGGTCCGCTCTCTGGATCCCGCGGCAGGGGGGACGGGCGAGCCTGCGGCGGGCTCAGGAGGGAGTTTCGTGCAGACGAAAAAACTCTTGCTTGTGAGGTAAGCACTGCCTCAGCGTTTGATTCCGAAGCCCACGCTTGTGCAGGTGGGCTTCTCCATTTCAGTCCGCGACGGCGGTCATGAGCAACCAAGACAGTCTGCCCACATAGACTATCCGTCGCTTTACCATTCCATGAAGCCCCGGTCTTGGTCCAGGCCCTGAATCTCCGTTCATTGAAGCATTCTTCTGCTTCTTCGCGCTATCCGTGAGGGCAATTAGCAATTACTCCACATGATATCCGCTTTCTCTAAAGCGTTAGCGCAGGACACCAGTACTATTCCGCATCACATAAGAACATCCAAGAGTTATCTCTGTGCTATGTGAGCCGATGTGCATAACTCATCGTGCAAATTGATGCTAGAAAAGTGCGTGAAACTGCTTGGAGCCATGCTCTGTTACACGAATACACAAGAACCCGTACTCTGCGAGCGATCATGGCGAGCACATCCACGAAGGTGCAACTTGGCAAGAGAACTCTCGAGCTATCGAACCTGAATCGAGTGATGTTCCCGGATGACAACATTCTTAAAGCGGAACTCATCGAGTATTATCTCGCGATCGCTCCCACCATTCTCTCGCACATCAAAGGGCGTCCCCTCTCGTTGGTGCGCTTTCCCGACGGCATCAACGGAGAACACTTCTACCAGAAGAACAGGCCCGAATGGGCGCCTGATTGGCTGGAATACGCCTCATTGGGCAATGGCGACGAGCGAAAGAATTACGTGCTCGCAAATGAGCCGGCTTCCCTGGTGTGGCTGGCGAACCTCGCCTGCGTTGAATTCCATCAGATGAACACTCGTGCGCCGGAGTTTGACATACCCGATTATTTCGTGGTCGACCTGGACCCGCCCGAGACGTCGACCTTTACCGATGTTGTCGGCGTTGCATTCACGCTGAAGGAACACATCGAATCGTTTGGATACCACCCCTTCGTGAAGACCTCCGGGAAGAAGGGGCTTCATATCGTCGTTCCGATTGTGCAACGGGGAAATATCGATACGGTTTTCCAAGCCGCCGCGGAGATTGCCAAGACGTTTGCTGCGTCGCACGAAAAGACCACGACGCTCCATCTCAAGAAATCGCACCGCAAGGGGCGCCTTCTTCTGGATATCTACCGCAACCGAACCCATCAGAGCATCGTGTCCCCGTATAGCATTCGGGCGGTGCGTGGTGCAGCCGTTTCGACCCCGGTGACCTGGGAGGAATTGGCGGGCCTGAAAAGCGGCGCGGAATTCACTATCGCAAATATTCCTGAGCGAGTACGACGCCGGGGCGATCCATGGGAGGCGATCGGCGCCTATGCCGAGCCCCTTCATACGGAGAAGAAACGCGTCACGAAGAGAACACTCCCACCTTCGAGGAAGCGCAAGACACCCGCAGCGCTCACAAAGTACCGGGAGATACGCGATTCTGCCAGGACGCCGGAGCCTATGCCGGCGGGTGCCATTGGTAATGGAAATGCCTTCGTGGTGCACCGTCATCATGCCTCCAGGCTTCACTATGATTTGCGGTTGGAACAGGACGGCGTCCTGAAATCATGGGCCGTTCCCAAAGGCCTTCCGCCGCGGCCGGGGATCAAACGGTTGGCGGTTGCAACGGAAGACCATCCGCTGGAATACTTGAACTTTGAAGGAACGATCCCCAAGGGACAGTATGGAGGGGGGGCCATGTGGATCTTCGCGCGCGGCCGATATCAAGTCACCAGGCAAAAGAAGGACGGTTTTTACTTTCGGCTGCAGAGCAACGAAATGAATGCCGAATACCGCACCCACAGGACGAAGGACAACGAATGGCTGCTCGAACGCGTGGACACTCCGCAGATCGATTGGCCCCGGGATCCCATCGAGCCGATGCTCGCGAGCAGTGCGGAGCGGCCTCCCAAATCGGATCACCATTTGTTCGAAGTGAAATGGGACGGCATCCGTGCGCTCATCGCGCTTGACGAGGGCGTGATCACCATTCGCACGCGGAACATGTTGAACGTCACGGCCCGGTTCCCGGAGCTCCTGGTCCCCGAGCAGGCCTTCCGCGCCACGTCTGCGCTCTTCGACGCGGAGATCGTCTGCCTTGACGAGGCTGGGAAGCCCGTGTTCAAGCATGCGATCAGCCGGTTGCAGCAATCCTCCGAATCTGCGATCAAACGTGCCCAGGCAGCCTTCCCGGCGGTCTGCTACGTGTTCGATTGCCTGTTCCTGGACGGCCGTCCCATCGTGCAAGAACCGCTGGAACGCCGACGCGCATGGATTGCAGATGCGATCAAGAGCAACTCCCCTTACCGGTTCAGCGAAGCCACGGACGATGGAGAAGCGCTCTTCAATGCGTCACGCGACATGGGGCTCGAGGGCATCATGGCAAAAGACCGGGGCAGTACCTATATGCCCGGACAACGGACGTCGCAATGGCTGAAGATCAAAGCGCGAAACACGACCGAGTGCTTGATCATCGGATATACACCGGGCCGGGGGAGTCGAAAGCCGGGATTTGGCGCGCTGCATCTTGCGCAGCGGAATGGGACAGGCCTCACCTACGTGGGCAAGGTGGGAACGGGGTTCGACGATGCCACGGCAAAGGGTCTCCTGGCGCGATTGAACCAGCTACAACCCATCAAACGTCCGGTGAAGAAAAAGCCCGTGGACGACGCGAAGTCCACATGGGTCCAACCAAAGTTAATGTGTGAGGTCCAGTTTTCATCCTGGACCAAAGACGGCATGTTGCGCGATCCTGTGTTCCTGAGCGTACGGCCGGATCTGGATGAAGTCGATGCATAAAAAGGAGTTCTCATGAAAGCAATCTGGAAGGGCTACGTCCGCTTCTCGCTGGTAACGATTCCGATTCGGATCTACAACGCTGTGGACGCCGAACAGACCATCCGGTTCAACCAGCTGCACAAAGAGGACAACGGACCGATCGGGTACCAGAAGATCTGCAAAAAGTGCGGCAAGCCTGTCGCGATGGACGACATTGTGAAGGGCTTTGCGTATGAGCCTGACCGGTATGTGATCGTGGAAAAGCAGGACCTGGACAAGATAAAGCTCAAGAGCACGAAGATGATCGACATCGAAGGGTTCATTAGTGCCAGTGCAGTCGACCCGATGTTGTTCGACGTCCCCTATTTTGCGGGCCCCGACGGCCCGGTAGCGGTAAAGGCATACCTCCTCCTGGCGGCGACACTCAAGGAAACCGGACAAATGGGGATGGGGAAGGTGGTCTTGCGAGACCGCGAGGAGATCGTTATGTTGGCTGCCAGAGAGAACGGCATCATCCTCTACAAGTTGCGTGCGCCGAATGAAGTGCGGAAGATGTCGCAGGTGCCTGAGTTGGAGAACTCGCCCGTGGACAAGAAACAACTGGAGCTGGCAAAGAACCTCGTCGGATCGATGGAGACGTCCCTGGATGCGCTCGATCTCAGCGACAAGTATAACGATGCGCTTCGTGCAATGGTCGAATCGAAAATCAGCGGCAAGCAGATTGTGACGGTCGAAGAAGAGGAAAAGCCGACCGCGATCGATATCATGACCGCCTTGAGACAGAGCATTGACCGGGCGAAGGGTGAACGCAAGCCGATGGAGAGAGCAACC
>JAGDMJ010000090.1 GCA_017860555.1 Bacteroidota bacterium | reverse complement strand
GCCACGACCTCGAGGTCGAGCCAGATCAATGAATTATGAGCATCATCCCCGGAGTTGGGAAGTTCCGTCGAGAGCTCCGCGCTCGTGAGAAAGATCAGCGGATTGAGCATGGTGAAGCTGATCGGCTGGTTGCTGTACAAGATTGCCTCATTCAGCCCGATCCGCACACGGCTCCCTGCGTTGAATTCGAACCGGTGCGCGGCGATATACTTCGAGGCAAGCGTCTTCCCGCTCGTGTCTGCTCCCACCAGGCTTCCGTGCAAGAAAGAATAATGCACGCTGTTGCTGCGCAGGTCGATCTTCGCGAAATCGAACGGCACCGTGTTCCACGAGATGACAGCCCTATCCTGATGCCCCATACCCCAGAGAAGCTGCTCCCGGCCGAAGGTGACGGCCAGCCAGTCCGCATCGTATCGAAGATAACCGGTCGTGAAATCGAAGAAGTTCTCGCCACGGTTGAATTGCGCATTTGCCTGAAGGCGCGGATCAAGCAGAGCGAATTCCTTGGATCCGCTGAACAGCACCCCATTGGAGGCCTGGACGAAATAGCCCAGGCGGTCGAACAACGTGCCTCGCACGCGGATCCCGATTTCTCCAAGCGACGCGAAGTGCGGCTCCGGCGTTTGGTTGTTCCCGATACGGTAACTCCAACCGGCAAATCCATCAATGAAGACGGACGCGGTGGAGTCCGAATACGCGTACAGGTACTTCTGTCGTGTATCATCAAAGATACCTGAGAACCGGAAGTCCGGAATAAGCGCAGACGACGTATCGAGCGTGTGTCCAATGTCGTATGAGAACTCCACGCGGAGATCGCGCAGCCAGGCTTCATCCGCCGCCGGCAACTGATCGCCGGCACGAGCGCGCAGCTGGAGCGAATCCAGGAAATCGGCAATATCCCGACGGGACATCGGAAGCATGCCCCAATGGAATCCATCGACTGTTCCGCGGAGTTCCTGGCGGAATAGGAATTGATAGACGGGATTGGTTACCGGCACTAACTCACGTTGTGCCGCCGCGGAGGCTGTCGCTGCAAGCCACAGAACCAGGAGAAGTCGGGAGATGCGCATCGGGTGGATAGTTATGACCTACGCGACAATAGCACTGACATCGATGAGATGAATCTGCCGCCCTGTTCCGTTGTACGGGGAATCTATGATTACCTTCTTCCCATCCCTCGTGAACCGGGGGTGAAGATCGCAACGCCATTCGTTCTGCGGCGGGACACCCCAGTAGACCCGCGGAGCCGCAAAGACGCCGACATGAACCAGGCGTTTACGACTCACGTGGTACATATAGACGTGCTGGTTCATGCTCCTGTCCGGATAGGTATCGTAGAGTACCCACTGCTTGTCCGGAGTATAGGTGCAATGACCATCAGATTTCACGACTCCTCTGGCAATCTCCTCCACGTTCTTCCTGGTGGAATCCTCGAAGACATAAAATCCCTGCCTTCCTCCCGGGGTCGCTTCCGCGTAGGCGAGGATATGTCCCGGATCGCGCCATATGAAGTGGGAGATCCAGCCCGAATCCGCGGGTATTCTGATGTCCGAACCGTCGGCGGCTGCGGTGATCATGCGAGTCATATTCCATTTTTCGCCGGGATTCCGCCAGCGATGGAGAAACACAAAGCGCGAACCATCCGGATTGAACAGCAAGTGATTGAACCAGTGTTTGGCTTTGGAGATGTCGCGATGAGGGTAAGGCAGGCTGACAATATCGGCAACACTGAAGAGCAGTTCCTGTTTTCCGGTGTTGAGATCGATCTTGAAGATCCCGGAATCCTTCGGAGCCAGGACATCACGATTCGGGTCGGGGATTCCCACATAGCCGTACCCTGGCCGGGTATCTCCCAGCCGCCTGAAATCAGGCGCGATCGCGTATCGCCCGTCAGGGCTGAGGGCATAAATGGGATGTGAAATGGTCCGAAGCGCACCCGTCTTCACATCCAGCAACCGACTGACATACTCGCCATTTTCCCGGTCGTTCCAGATCACCTCTTTTTCCGAGCCCGGCCGCCATTGGAGCATGCATCCCTGCTGCCAGCACCAAGCGCTCGAAGTACCTAATTCTCTCCACCGGTCCTGATCACACAGATCGATCATTCCCAGCCGGATCACGTCGTCGGGCCTTGGAGAGCTGTGCTCGAAATCGATTTCCATGCCGAGGACGAAGCGGTCACTGGGATCCGTTTCGAATTTGTCATAGTACCCGAACCAATGGAACTTCGGCCCCCGCGTGATTTGCCGCACGGGAGGGTGCGGCTCGGGCTTGTTGCGGACCTTCCTGTAGACCCGATCGAGTGTCTCCGAACCTGTCACGAAGGCTTTCACAGAATTCTTGAGACGCCGGCGGAGGGCGTGAACGCTGGGAGTCATGATCTGCTTTCTTTTCTTGGCTTGGCTTAAAAATATACCGTAGTATGCCCCTAGAATCAAGGGAATCTTTAATGATTCCCAGGTAAGTCCCCGGCATTTCCCGGGGGGAACCCCGGCGTTAGGCGACACACTACTCTGAGACGTCCGGGCTGGTATATGTCACGAATTTTCGCTATTCTAGTTGTTCGAATTCGACCCCCTATTGTCTATGCGCTTTGCCGTTATTTCTGACATCCATTCCAATATCCAGGCGCTCACCAGGGCGCTTGCGACGATCGACGAACGCGGTGCAGACAAGATCTACTGCCTCGGAGATATCGTCGGGTACGGCGGCAACCCCAATGAATGCGTAGATCTGATCAGGGCCCGGGCCGCTCTTTGCGTGCTCGGGAACCATGACATGGCCGCGGTAGATCCTGAGCATGCCGACTATTTCTCGAGGCCGGGACGGATCGCGATTGAATGGACGCATTCCGTACTCACGCAGCAGAATATCGAGTTCCTCGCTTCCCTTCCGTTCGTGGCTTCCACGGAGGTCTGCACGCTCGTACACGCAAGTCCGCTGGATCCCCCGCTCTGGCAATATGTTCTTTCCCTCCAGGTGGCAAAACCACAATTCCAGGCGTTTTCTACACCGATCTGTTTCATCGGGCATACACATGTCCCCGGGATCTGCGGCGAAGACCTCAAGACATTCGTGCTGAAGAAAGGGAAGCGTTTCCTTATCAACGTGGGGAGTGTCGGACAACCCCGTGATGGGAACCCGCAACTCAGTTTCGGATTCTTCGACGTCGAGGCGTGGAAGTATGAGAACATCCGGGTCACCTACGACATCGACAAGGCCGCACAGGCCATCCGGATCCAGGGACTGCCGTCGACGCTGGCGACACGGCTTTACCAGGGAGTGTGACGAAAGCTGTTATGACAGAGGACGAGCGCTGGATGGAGTACGCGCTGAGAGAGGCAGAACAGGCGTACAAACGGAATGAAGTCCCGATCGGGGCTGTGGTGATCCTGGGCAACAGGATCATCGGCCGGGGGTATAACCAGATCGAATCCCTTCAGGATCCCACGGCGCACGCGGAGATCATCGCCATCACGGCGGCGGCGACGTACACTGGCAATCGTAGGCTCGACCAATGCACGATGTATGTGACCCTTGAGCCCTGCACCATGTGCGCCGGCGCGATCGTGCTTGCCCGCATCCCCCGGCTGGTTTTTGGCGCCTGTGATCCCAAGGCGGGCGCGTGTGGAACGCTGTACAACATCGTGAACGATGCCCGGTTGAACCACCGGGTGGAAACCACTAGCGGCGCGCTGGGAGAACGATGCGGAGCGATACTCAAGGATTTCTTTGCGAAGGTGAGAAGTGGTCAGGCGGCAAAACCGTAGAAATCAGGAGATGTAGTTGGTTGTTGGCAACGGGGTCTGATTCTTGCCAACGACCAACAATCAGCAACTAGCTACTGCTCTTGAGCTTGTCTGCTTTGTCCGCGATCTTCAACTGCTCCAACAGATCCCCCAGTTTACCGTCGATGATTTCCGACAGATTGTAGAGTGTCAGGCCGATGCGATGATCCGTCACGCGGTTCTGTGGAAAATTGTACGTCCGGATCTTCTCACTTCTGTCTCCGCTTCGCACCATCATCTTTCGCTGGGCCGCCACGTCTCCAACCTGCGCCTGCACCTTCGACTCATAAAGCTTGGCCCGGAGCATTTTCATCGCACGCTCGCGATTCTGGAATTGAGAGCGTTCCTGACGGCAGGCGACAATGATCCCGGACGGCTTGTGCGTGATGCGGACGGCGGTCTCGACCTTGTTGACGTTCTGGCCTCCCTTCCCTCCCGACCGGAACGTGTCAATCTCCAGGTCGGCCGGATTGATATCCACCTCGACCTGTTCGACCTCGGGCAAAACCGCAACGGTGGCTGCGGACGTATGGACCCTCCCCTGTGTCTCGGTTTCGGGAACGCGCTGGACACGGTGCACGCCGCTCTCGAATTTCATCGAGCCATAGACGTCGTTTCCGCTCAATGCGAAGGAGATCTCCTTGATCCCTCCGATCCCGGTATCGTTCAGATCCAGCACCTCCACCTTCCACCCCTGCTTCTCCGCATAGCGGGAGTACATGCGAAACAGGTCGGCGCCGAAGAGGGCCGCTTCGTCCCCTCCCGTCCCGGCACGGATCTCGACAATGACGTTCTTGCTGTCGTTGGGATCCTTCGGGATGAGCAGGCTTTTCAGCTCTTCCTCAAGCGTCTGCAGATTCCCCCGTGCCTCTTCCATCTCGCCGTAGGCAAGCTGTTTCATCTCCGGATCAGATGATGTCTCGGTAATCTCCCTCAGGCCTGCCAGCTCGCTCTTCATCTTCCGGTACCGGTCGTAGGCGCGGATAAGCGGGGTGAGATCGCTGTGTTCCTTGCTCAATTCTCTGAATCTCTCCTGGTTGGAGAGGACAGCGGAATCGCTGAG
The DNA here is from genome assembly GCA_017860555.1 of Bacteroidota bacterium. GTDB lineage: Bacteria > Bacteroidota > Ignavibacteria > UBA10030 > UBA6906 > JAGDMJ01. The sequence goes on along the minus strand of JAGDMJ010000090.1, from coordinate 4,929 downwards.
AAGCGCGGTGATCTGGTCGTACCGTTCCTTGACTTTTTCCAGCCTGTCCAGCATACCTTCGCTCTTATCCGATGGCGGCGATCTGTTGTTGAGAAACCGGGGCCGCGTCTTCCTGTCCGAGTGCTGCGCGCAAAGCGGCAAGAGCAATCTCCAACTGGCTTTCGTCCGGCTCCTTCGTGGTGATCTTCTGCAGCCAGAGCCCGGGAGCCACAATCATTCTTCCGATGACCGTCGATGAATGCCGTGCTGAGATCCTGATCAGCTCATAGGACAACCCCCCCACCAGCGGAAGAAGGGGAAGGTGGGTCACGAGCCGGGTCACCAGGGAGATCGGGCCAAGCCAGAGGATGAGCATTGCATCCAGCATGGCGAAGAGGAGAATCGAGACCAGCATGACAATCAAGAGGAAGCTCGTCCCGCACCGCGGATGAAACCGCACCTGTCGCGTCGCGGAAGCCACGTCCAGGGGCTCTCCCTTTTCATAGGCAAACACCGCCTTGTGTTCAGCACCATGATACTGGAAAAGCCTCTGCACATCGCGGAGGAATGATATTGAGCCGAGATACGCAAGAAAAATCAGCATCCGGACCCCGCCCGCAACCAGGTTGAAGAGCAGCGGTTCCTGTTCGACGTTGAAGAGGGCAGTCGCCGCGAACAGCGGCGCTGCAAAGAACAGTCCGGCCCCCGCGAGCAGTGCCACCAGGACCGTGAGTCCGAGCTTCGCTTTGTCCCGGGATGATGATGCCGTTGTGGGCCTGGCACGGTCCGAAACGGGTCCGGGACTTCCTTCAGGCTGTGGCTCCGCAGCGTCTCGCCGTTGCCTCTCCCCCCGCTCGAGGTCTTCCATGGCAATCTCGCCGGAGTAATTCAGTGTCCGCACTCCGATGATGAGCATCTCGACCAGGCCAACCGCACCGCGAACCAGAGGCCGTTTGCAGATTGGATAGCGTTCGGCAACGGAGACAAAAGGGTCCTTGCGGATCACGATGCTCCCATCTGCCCTCCGGACCGCAGTGGCGACCATCCCGGGCGCACGCATCATGACGCCCTCGAGCACCGCCTGACCCCCGACCTGCATGGGCCTGGTAATATCGAACCGGTTGTTTCCCATCTCTCCTCATATCTTAAGACGACAAAACACAAAGAAAGGTTCGAAGGAATCTGTTCTTTGTGTCTTCTTAAAAGGTACGGAATTCCCCGGGGAAAGTCTACATCCCCGGGTCTCCACCTTCCTCCTGCTCCACCGGCAGCTTAACCGGCCTTATCACCGCTCTTTTCACCCAGGCCAACTCCGCCGGAACGAAGAACTTCATCCAGATCATAAGCAGGGCAAAGAGCACCAGCAGACCGAACTTCCCGATGAGATGGTATTCTCCCATGGGAAGGACCAATGACAGCGCGTAGACCACCGCCGCCGCGGCGGCGATCTTGCCAACTCTCCCCCATTCGTATGCAACGGGATATATGCGTTGAACGACGACATAGAGCACACCTGCCATCACAGCGTAGCTGAGCAGCGTCGCGAGACCAGCTCCCATCATTCCCAGTGGCGGGATCAATAGGAAATTGGCGATCACGTTCGTAGCCGCTCCCGCCAGAGTGATCCCGGGGAGATAGCTTGTTTTTTTCTGGATGTAAATTCCCGGCATCAAATTGTTGTAGATGCCGAGGAAGACGTATGCGGCCAGCACCACGGGGACGATCGACAATCCACCCCAGTAGCCCGGAGCAATGATATGCCTGCCGAAAACCTGGAGCCGGACGAGATCGGGCGTAAAGAAAGAGAGCACGAGGAAGACGGCGGCCATGATCAGGACAAAATAGGTAAGGACCCGGGCGAAGAGCCGCTTTGCCCCGGGGTCGGAAGCATTGGTGAGGAAGAACGGACGCCACGCATAGTCGAACATCGAGACCATGAGCATCATGAAGATTCCCAGCTTGTAGTTCGCCTGGAACACGCCGACCGTCGCATCATCCGTGAGGGCTTTGAGGATAGGACGGTTCACGACCTGCATCATCATGGCCGCCAGGCCCGCCGGAAGGTACGGGAGGGCAAACCGGAGGAGGGCACGGTAGAGGTCCGGGGAAAACCGCGGGGTGAAGTGCCGCACGATCGTCGGAAGCAGCATGAGGGCCGTTGAGGCCGAGGCAATGAGCCCGCTCATGAAGATCCCTTCCACACCGGCATGATAGATCAGCAGGAAAACCAGGTTCGCGGTGACATTGATCACGATGTTCGCGAACTTCAGGGCAGCAAACAATTTTGCCTTCCCCTCCATGCGGAGCGAGGCGAAGGGCACGAGCACGATCGTGTCAAGAAAGAGGATCCATGCCGTATACGTCACGATGGCAGATCCGTTCGACGGGAGATCGGCCAGCCGGGCAAGCCCCGGGGCCAGCAGCGACATCAACGCCGAGAAGATGGCAGACGATACCAGGAGCGAGAGGAACGGCGTCGTGAAGTTGTCCCGGGGGGTACCCATTTCAAGTGTGGACGTGTACTTGAAGTAGGCAGACTCCATGCCGTATGCGTAAAGCACGCCTACGAAGGCGATCAGGGAGTAAACGTATGCAACAATCCCATAGTCTCCCGGCACGAGGACGTTGGTGTAGAACGGAACTAGGAGGAAATTGAGGAACCGTCCCAGGATCGTGCTGATCCCGTAGATGGCCGTATCGGCAAAGAGGCGCTTGAGCTTGGTCAGCATGCTACATCATTGAGAAGTCCGCTGCGCCCTGGCGTCACGAGCACTCTTCGCTTCCCTCGCAACGACAGGCGGATCCCTTCCTGGCCATTTCGTGATGTGTTCGTGTCCGCGACCGGGAGGCCGGCGACTGGATGGACCATCAGCTCATGAGCTCCAGGGAGATATCCAGGGCTGTTACGGAGTGTGTGAGCGCACCTACCGAGATGAAATCCACTCCCGTTTCGGCAACCGAACGGACGGTGGCAAGCGTGATGCCTCCGGATGCTTCCACTTCCACGGCATTGTCGATGATCTCGACGGCCTTCTTCAAGTCTGGCAGCGCGAAATTATCAAGCATAATCCTCTGGATGCCCCCGCATGAGAGCGCCTCGCGTACTTCGTCAATGTTTTTCGTTTCCACCTCCACAGCCACACGGATTTGGCGTTCATCCAGATAGGCACGGCACAGCATCACGGCGGCGGTGATTCCGCCGGCGGCGACGATGTGGTTGTCCTTGATGAGCGCCATGTCGTCGAGGCCGAATCGATGGTTGACTCCGCCACCGAGGCGAACGGCCCATTTGTCGAGGACCCGGAGGCCCGGGGCGGTCTTCCGGGTGTCGGTGATCCTGGCCGACGTGCCCGTGACGGCATCGACATAGCGGCGGGTCAGAGAGGCGATGCCGCTCATGCGCTGCAGGAAATTCAGCGCCGTGCGTTCGCCGCGAAGGATCCCCCTGGTGCCTCCGTCCATTCTCGCGATGACCATTCCCGCAGGGCAGTTTGCGCCCTCCGCAATCAGCGGGTCGAGCGTGATTCCGTCATCACAGAGCTGGAAGACCAGGGCGGCCACCTCCAGCCCGGCGATCACCCCCCCCTGTTTGCAGAGCAGCTCCCCCCTGGAAAGCGCTGCCTCATCGATGACGGCATCGCTCGTAAGGTCTCCCATCCCTCCATCTTCTATCAGAGCGATCTCGATGAGCCGGGCAATACGGTTGTCGTTGAGAAGGCTACTTGTCATGTTCCACCAACATAATGGGGATATCATTCTTCACAGGATAGACACTGCTGCATTTTCTGCAGGTCAGGGTACTTCGTTCCTGGTCGTAAACAAGGTCTCCTTTGCACTTGGGGCAACAAAGGATGTCAAGAAGCTCTTTCCTCAGCATGGCACATCGCTCCATCTCTGATGAGTGCTCAACCCCTGACTGGCTTTGCGTTCATGCTCCGCTCGACTGCTTCCAGGAACTGGGCCGGCGCGCGTGTCGGCTTTCCGGTCTTCGCGGTCACAAAGCTGTGGATCGTGTATCCGTCGGCAAGGGGCTCCTTTTCTCCATCCTTGAATACCTCGTAATCCAGCCGGACCCGTGCGACAGGAACGTCCCGGAAGTATGTGACGACGTGCAGAAGGTCGTCGTAATGCGCGGAACGCTTGAAGGATGCGTGCGCCTCGATGACGGGAAGGAGAAGTCCCATTTCCCCCTCGATCTGGGAGTACGGCAGCCCGATACTGCGCAGGAGATCAGATCTTCCCTGCTCGAAGTATTCGAAGAATTTTCCGTAGTACACGAACTTCATCTGGTCGGTATCTGCATACCGTACACGGATGTCACACACATGCTTGATCATGAGATTTCCTCCTTAGCCCACCCAGACTCCCATCTTGGAAAACTTCTCGATCCGGCGCTCCACAAGTTTCTCCGGTTTCAACTTGAGCAACTGCTCGAGTTCGTCAATCAGGATCTCCTTCAGGATGTCGGCCATCTGTGCGTGGTTCCGGTGCGCCCCGCCCAGCGGCTCAGGGACGATCACGTCGATCACCCCCTGCTTCTTCAGATCGGGGGCGGTCAGCTGCAGCGCTTCAGCAGCTTGTTCCTTGAAATCCCAGCTTCTCCAGAGGATGCTGGAGCATGATTCCGGCGAGATGACGGAATACCACGCGTTCTCAAGCATCAGGATCCTGTCTCCTATGCCGATCCCCAGCGCTCCTCCCGAGGCCCCTTCGCCGATAATCGTGACAACAATCGGCACGCGCAGTTTCGCCATTTCGAAGAGGTTTCTGGCAATAGCCTCTGCCTGCCCCCGTTCCTCCGCTTCAAGACCCGGGTACGCCCCCGGCGTATCCAGCATCGTGATGACCGGCCGCTTGAACTTTTCGGCCAGCTTCATGAGCCTCAGCGCTCTGCGGTACCCCTCCGGATTCGCCATCCCGAAATTCCGGAACACATTCGATTTCGTGTCC
>JAGDMJ010000089.1 GCA_017860555.1 Bacteroidota bacterium | reverse complement strand
TCATGTGGTCTACAAACATGCCGGTCAGATGATCTACATGTTTCAGGCGCCGTACGACCGGGTCAAGACGGGCGACGGCCTCGCACTTTCCGAGGAGGCCAAACAGGAACTCGCCAGAACCGCATCCTTCTCTAACGTCACCCCCGGCGGCGAAACGGTGATACTCTGGGTGCTCGGCAATACTCTTTGCGCGGCAGTATCGAGGATCGATCGGAACGAGCTGTCCAGGTGTCTCGCTTCCTCGGAAGGTGCTTCGGGAAAGAAGCTCCAGTAAATCCCCTCAGCCGGGTTCGTCTCCGCGTGCAAGGCAAGGTTTCCGCGTCTGAACAAAGCCGCGCGTTCTCATGCTACAATCAGTACACTCCGCTCATCAGCCCGACGCGTCAAACTCAACCGTATAGTTCCCTAGCTGCTTCACTGCATTCATGAACGCTCACAGGGGATGCATGTTCCAAATTTTCCATGGCTTGACAAACATGTTTAATCTCGGTATATTTTTCTGACATAGTGAAAAAGGTGTCATTGCGACACCTTTTTCTGTCTCTTCCATGACAGGTCACACGCATGCCCCAAGAGTCACCAACATCCGTTACGCAATTCTCCGACCGGCCCGAAACGCTTCCCACCCGCCTGCCGGTGTTGCCCCTGCGCGACGTCGTGATCTTTCCCTATATGATCTTCCCGGTACTGGTGGGGAGAGAATCGTCGCTGCATGCCGTCAATGAGGCACTGGAAAGAGACAAGTACATCTTTCTCGCGGCGCAGAAAAATTCCGTCACCGAAGAGCCGGGAATCGAGGACATCTACCACGAAGGAACCATCGCCAAGATCATCCAGATCCTGAAGCTTCCCAACGGGTTGATGAAGATCCTGGTGGACGGTGTTGTGCAGGCATCGGTGAAGAAGTTCCTTCCCAACCCGAAGTTTCTCGAAGCACAACTGACCATCAACACCACGCCCCTCATGATGGACTCCGAGCTGGATGCGCTGTTGCGTCACACATCCAGCCTTTTCGCGGAGTATGTTCACCTGAACAGGAACGTGCCGAGCGAGGTGCTGGTGGCCTTCGAGAACACGCGCGACCCGCAGCGGAAACTCTTCTACATCGCCTCGAACATTCTTCAGACTGTCGACGTCAAGCAGAAAGTCCTGCAGCTGACCTCCGTGCGTGACCAGCTGCACGAGTTGATCAGGATTCTGAACTCGGAGAACGACGTCCTCAAGATTGAGAAAGAGATCGACACCAAGGTCCACGACAACATCGCCAAGTCGCAGCGCAAGTTCTTCATCCAGGAACAGATCCGGATCCTGCAGGACGAACTGGGGGACGAGGAGTCTTCGCCCGAGCTCTTGAAGCTCAGGGAAGACATCAAGAAGGCGAAAATGCCGAAGCAGGTGGAAGAGAAGGCGATGGAGGAATTCGGGAAGCTCAGAAAGACCCCTCCTCTTTCTCCCGAATCCACCGTGTTGCGCGGCTATCTGGACTGGATGATCAATGTGCCGTGGCAGAAGCGAACCAAGGACAATCTGGATATCGCACACGTCAAAAAGATCCTGGACGAGGACCATTTCGGGCTGGACAAGCCCAAAGAGCGCATTCTGGAGCACATCGCAGTGCTCAACCTGGTCAAGGAGATGAAAGGGCAGATCCTGTGCTTTGTGGGACCCCCAGGGGTAGGGAAGACCTCGCTGGCAAAATCGATCGCACGTGCTCTCGGGCGGACGCTGGTGCGGATCTCCCTGGGAGGCGTCAGGGACGAGGCCGAGATCCGCGGACACCGGCGGACGTATATCGGCTCCATGCCGGGAAAGATCATCCAATCGATGAAGCGCGCCGGAGTGATCAACCCGGTCATGCTCCTGGACGAGGTGGACAAGATGAGCATGGACTTCCGCGGGGATCCCTCTGCCGCGCTGCTGGAGGTACTGGACCCGGAACAGAATGTGGCGTTCAACGACCATTACCTCGACATCGATTACGACCTCTCGCACGTCATGTTCATCACGACAGCCAACGTGCGCTACGCCATCCCGCTTCCGTTGCAGGACAGGATGGAGATCATCGAGCTGCCCGGTTACCTTCAGCATGACAAGCGGGAGATCGCAAAACGCCACATCATTCCAAAGCAGCTGGAAGAGCACGGACTTGCCAGGCGGAACATTGAGATTCAGGACAACTCCATCGACAAGATCATTACGGAGTACACCCGCGAGGCCGGGGTGAGGAACCTTGAGCGGGAGATCGCCACCGTGTGCCGCAAGGTGGCCAAAGACCTGGTACTCACCAGGCAGAAGAATGGTGGGAAGAAACGCCTATCAGCAGGTGAAAAGAAGGATAAGCTCTTTGTTGTCGATCCCGCCAGGGTGGAATCATATCTCGGCGTGTCGAGATTCCGCAACCGGCCCCGTTCGGAGCAGAATCGTGTGGGGTCGGTGACCGGGCTGGCATGGACGAGCGTGGGAGGAGAGATCCTTCACGTCGATGTGACCGTCATGAACGGCCACGATAAGCTGACGCTCACCGGGCAGCTTGGCGAGGTGATGAAAGAATCCGCCCAGGCGGCGCTGAGCTACCTGCGCTCCAACGCGCAGAAACTCGGGCTTCCGACCGCGTTCTACAAAGGAAAAGAAATACACGTGCATCTTCCGGAGGGGGCGATTCCCAAGGATGGTCCATCGGCAGGGATCACGATGGCCATGGCCATGTTCTCGGCGGTCAGCAACGAGCCCGCGCGTGCGGATGTGGCAATGACGGGAGAGATCACCCTGCGCGGCGATGTGCTGGCGATCGGCGGGTTGAACGAGAAGCTCCTGGCGGCGCAACGGAGCGGTGTTGCCACCGTGCTGATTCCGCAGGAGAACGTCAAGGATCTTCCCGAGATCCAGGCCAAGGTGAAGGAAGGCTTGACGCTCGTCCCGATCAGCACGATCGAAGAGGCGCTGCCGTACGTATTCGCCAGGAGGAAGGTCAGGAAGGCCCCGTCGAAGGGTGCATAAGAACGCCAGGATAGTGTCTGAGATGCCCGGTTCCTTTGTTTCAAGGCCCTCATGAGTGAGTATATCGTCACCGCCCGCAAGTGGCGGCCAATGAAGTTTGAAGATGTGGTGGGTCAGAGCCACGTCACCGTTACGTTGCGCAACGCGCTGACGTCCGGCCGGCTTGCCCATGCGTATCTGTTCAGCGGTCCCCGCGGCGTGGGAAAGACCACCACGGCCCGCCTGCTGGCGAAGGTGGTGAACTGCCTTGATCCCAAAGACGCCAATCCGGACAACGCGTGCGAGAACTGCGTCGAGATCACCGAAGGAAGAAGCTTCAACGTCCAGGAGATCGACGGCGCCTCCAACCGCAGCATCGACGACATTCGCAGCCTGCGCGAGGCGGTCCGTTATGCTCCTGTCAAGGGCAAGTACAAGATCTACATCATCGATGAAGTGCACATGCTCACCAAGGAGGCATTCAACGCCCTCCTGAAGACGCTCGAAGAGCCGCCGCCGCATGTGCTGTTCATCTTTGCCACGACCGAGATCCACAAGGTCCCCGCCACCATCCAGTCACGCTGCCAGCGATTCGACTTCCGACGCATCGCGACCGGCGAGATTATGGTCAACCTGAAAGAGATCGCGAAGGCGGAGAAAGTGCAGCTTGACGAAGAAGCGCTTCTCTTGATCGCGAAGAAGGGGGATGGCTCGCTCCGCGACGCGCAGAGCATGTTCGATCAGGTGATCGCGCTCTGCGGAACGGTGGTATCGCACCGGCAGATCCTCGAGGCGCTCAACCTGGTGGACCTGGAGCTTTTCTTCCGCGTTACTGACCTCATCAAAACCAAAGATCCGGCTGGAGGCATCGCGCTTGTAGAAGAAATCATGAACCGGGGGTACGACATCAAGGAGTTCCTTTCGGGCCTGACCGAGCACGTCCGCAACATTCTCCTTGCCAGGGCCACCGGTTCCACCGCCCTGATCGAGAACTCGGACCATTACAGGAAGCGCTACGCCAGGGAAGCGGAGGCCTTTTCGATCGCCGACCTGTTACGCTTCATGCGGCTGGTCACGGCTACCGAATCGGCCATCCGGTGGAGCGCCCAGCCACGCTTCAAGCTGGAGGCGGACATGGTGCAGCTCATCACCATGCATGGTGCTCCCGAGGTGGCGGACCTGCTCCGCCGGATCGAGGAGCTGAAAAAAAAAGCCCCTGAAATTTCCACAGTCGGGGAGCGATTCACCCGGCCTGCTCCTCCATCTAGGCCGGCGGCCACACCCGACGGCAACCCTGTTCCCCCCCCGCCATTGCGTCCCGCGGGGCCGGCGATCAATGAAGCAGAGATCAACTCCCGCTGGAAGGAATTCCTTGGCGAAGTGCGCAAGCGCCGCATTGCGGTAGCCTCCGTCATGGATCAGACGACGCTGCAGGGGGTTCAGGGCAGCATCATTAAAATCGGTTGCGCCGATGAGTTCCAGGCCTCCACCGTTGTGCGGCACAAAGAATTCCTATCCCAGATTCTCCATGAACTCTTCAATATCAACGCCAGGCTGGAAGCGGTGGTCAGTCCCGGCCAGGCGTCGGGTGCCGCACCGAAGACTCCTGCCTCCGACGCTGCGCCGCTACAGGAAGAACACCCGATCATCACTGCGCTGAAGCGCGAGCTCGGCGCGGAGCCGCTGTAGGCCTCTGCCACGGATGTGAAGTAGTCCGTCCAACTTTTTTTTCTCCCCCCTCGTAAAAATGCCCCTTCCGTTGTAATACATGTATGGGGCACAGACTCATCAAAATATCCGGTCTTCTGCTGGGCGTCCTGCTTTTCGTCACGGGGCTTGCCAAAACCGTGACCTTCGGGGAGTTTTCCTCAGGCATTGCCCGGGAGATCCCGCTGCCGCGCGAGCTCGGCATGATCTCTGCTTTTCTGGTGATTGTGGCTGAGCTGCTTTCCGGGGCCGGGCTCTTCATCCGCCGGTTCCGGAGACTGTCGGCTGCGATTGCAGCGTTCCTCCTTTGCATTTTTGTGTTGTTGACATTCCGGCGGATTCTCGATGGACGTGAATTTGAATGTGAGTGTTTCGGCATCCTCCGCATCCAGCTTCCGCTGATCTACCATCTGGGCCTGGGCCTCGTGCTGGCAGGGGTTGCCCTGCTTGTGGTCTGGCGGCCGCACAACGGCGTAACGCACTCCACCTCACAACAGAGCCGACGGGCATTGCTTGTGTGGCTGGCTCTCTGTGCGCTCGGCCTGCTCTGGGCACTTTTCTCTTCTTTTGATTCCCCGGCAGGGGCAATCCCGGAGGAGAAAAAGGTGGAACTGGATGTGGCCTTCCCCGTGAGGGTGAGCACGGCCCGCCGCGCCACGCTGGTGAAAGGTGTTGCTACAAGCGGACTTCTCCGGCCGGTCAGAATGGTGGAGGTGGTCCCGAAGGTGAATGGACCCATCATCGCCATGAGCGGGTATGAAGGAAAAGACGTTGCAGAAGGAGAGATTGTGGCCTGGATCGACAAAACCGGGTACCAGCTCGCGTTCGATCGCGCCTCGCATGCGTTGCTTGCCGCGCAGATAGAATACCGGACGCTCAGCACATCTCCTTTTCTTCTGGCCATGGACACAGCACAGGCCCGTCGAGATCTTGAGGCGGCACGCGAACACTATCAACGCGTGAGGACTGCCTATGCGGCGGGAAGGATCGACGGGCCTGCCTTTTTCCGCGCGCGACGCGACTATGAATCCACGAGGGCATATCTCTCCGCAAACCGGGAAGATGTGATTGCCAACAGGAGCGGCCTGGTACAGGCACGGGAGGCATACGAGCGTGCGAAAATGGAATTGGAAGCTACGGAGATACGGGCTCCCTTTGCCGGCCGGATCGCCGGATGGGAGGCCGCTGTGGGAATGCAAGCGCACGCCGGGCGCGCTCTTGGCAGCCTCGTGGACCTTTCCCGATTGCTGATCGACGTGGATATCGTCGAATCGGACGCGGGAAGGATTCGGACGGGTGACAGTGCCGCCATTACATGCATGGCGTTTCCGGACATCCGTCTCTCAGGAATCGTCCGAACGGTCAGCCCTCTGATCGACCGGAAGACTCACATGATGCGGACAACAATTGAACTGTGCAGGCAACGCGGCTCCCGGTCCCATGCCCGGCCGTCGCTCTGCCCCGGCATGTTTGCTTCGGTGCTGGTGGAGACCGATCGCCTGCATGGACGACTTCTGGTTCCCCGCGAAGCATTGCTTGTGCGGGACCTGAGGAAGCTGCTCTTCACCACAGAGGAGGGTCTCGCAAAGTGGCATTATGTCGAAACCGGGGAGGAAAACCAGGACCTCATAGAGATCCGGTCGGGAATTCTCGAGGGGGACTCGGTGATCGTGGATGGACACCATGCGCTTGCGCATGATGCAAGGGTTTGTGTTAAGAAATGAGCGGGCGAGGGGGAGTTGAAGCTACAGAAAGGAGAACACATGCAATATCCATTGCGGTTGGCGACAAGGCCCTGGATACATCGCGGGGCTGTGCTTATTGTCGTAGCGTTGATGCTCTTCGACGTCAAGGTCGCTTTCGAGCGCGCAGGTGAGCCCGCCGGGGCCTTCCGGCTTTCTGTGACGAACTCGGAAGCGCGGGCCAGCAACCCCTATAGGGCGGTCTATGGGTCGAAGTTCGTGGCTGTGCGGTCGGATATCTGGACCTGTTTCCGGATCCGCGACAACATCAGTTTCCATTTTGGCGGATTCGTTACCATTCCGGACAGGTGCCAGGAAAGCTACATGGTTGTTGTGCAGACGGAGGCATGCAAGCAGGCCAATTCAGAGGTTCTGGAATGTACGCTGGGGACCTGGCGGTGGGTGCCCAATCCACCGTGTGGAAGCAGCAGCCCGACCGGGTGGTACCTGCCCCCGTGCTGAGAACTCTACACTGAACAAGGTGATTCATGCGCACTGGCGCCATTATCACGATGCTCATTTGTCTTGCGGCATGCTCTCCGAAGGACGAAGAGGAAAAACGAGCACCCGGAATATCTCATGTCATCGAGACCTACGGAAAAACGTCCGACGATATATTTCAGGTCTCCCGCATGGTGGAACTTGAGACTACGTCCGAAAGCCTGATCGCCTTTCCGTTTGATCTCTGCGTCAGCGGGGAGGAGATCTTCGTGGCGTCGAGAAACAGCGAGATTAAGGTCTTCAACCTGGAAGGCAAGTTCAGGAGGAGCATCGGTCGCCTGGGAGACGGACCGGGCGAGTATCGGTCTGTTGCATCGCTGTTTCCCCATGGAATCACCGACATCGGGATATATGATTGGTCGAACCTCCGGCTCACGGTGTTCTCGCGGGAAGGGGAATATCGGATGAGCGCCGTTCTCGGAATGCCCGGGATGGAAGGCGTGCGTTCCGTGCTTTTCATCGATGGGCACTATTATATCCACGCGCCCTCCTCGCCCGCACAGAATTATCATATCGTGAGGATGGACTCCAACTTCGCCGTGTCTGGCTCCTACGTGAAGGCGGAGCGCCGCTACGCGGGATATCAAGATCGGTTCCTTTTCAACGGAGGTATTGTGCCGGATAGGGTACGGGGGTGTATCTACGAAGCGGATAGTTATTTCCACGGGATCCGGAGCATCAAGCTGGAGACAGGCGCGGTAACAGAACTCGAGTTTGAGCCTCCGTCATTCTACGTTCCTCTGCCGGATCTGGCAACACCAACATCCATGGAAGAGGCCATGTCGCTGTTTCAGACGGGAACCAATGTCTATGACATCTTCCTGGTCGCCGGACACTACGTGATGCTCGAATACCATCTGTCCCTCGGACAAGGCAGGGTGAAAGTGGTCTATCTCCTGTACGACCTCAACAGCGGAAGGTGCCTCGCCGTGCCGGCAGGAAAGGCCCATCCTTCATATGCCGATGGGGATCATCTGTATGCCCTGATCTACAACACCGGGGATAGCAGGCAGGAACACAGCATGGCGAGCAACCCCACTCTTATTGTCTATACCTTATCCCCCGGAAATCTATGAAGGCCCACCTGCTCTACGTCATGATCGGCGTACTCGTGGCCGGAAACGTAGCCCTCCTTCTCAAGAAGACCCCGTTTCCACCGTCAGTTCCCCACAGAGGAGAGGAACCCGGGCTCCACGACAGGGTGGTGTCGCTCGATACTCTGGCCCTCCGGCGATGGTCCGACAATGCCCCGGTGTGCCCCGACTTCCGCAGACCAACGTTCATCTTCTTCTTTTCCAAAACAAGTTGTGCAACGTGCGTGGACAAGGTTGTGGATTTCCTGATCAGCCGTGCGGCTCCCGCGGTGGAGACGTACATTGTCTCCGTTGATGTCTATGATCCCGTCGAGAGGGCTGCCTATGGGGCGCGTTTCCGGCATGCGCTTCCGTTCTATGCCCTGGAGTCCGTGCGCCGTTCCCCTGAGTTCGACATCGGCCTTCCGGTGCTCATGGTGGTGAACAGCGAGAAAGAAATCCTCTATGTCAGGCAAATCCTGCCATCGGATGATCTGGGCGGCGATTACCTGTTCTGGAAACGAATGAACTTCCTCTATTCTCTGCTCGCTCTCTGATGGAAGGACCATGGCCCTGTCCACCCTCTCCATCCGGCGTCCGGTTACCATCCTGATGTTTTACGCCGGCGTGGCCTTTGCCGGGATCGCCGGCCTCCACCAACTCAGCGTTGACTTCCTTCCCCCCGTCGCCGTCCCCCGGATGTCCATCATCACGACCTGCCCGAATCTTTCGCCCGAAGACGTCGACGAAAGGGTATCTCAGCCACTTTCCTCGGTTCTGGGCACGGTCCCCGGAGTGACGAAATCATCCTCATCATCCCGCGCCGGTACAAGCCTGATCACGCTTGCATTTTCCTGGGGCGTCGACATGGAGTTTGCCACGCTGGGTGTCCGGGAAAAGTTGGATCAATGCACCGCTGATCTTCCGCGGGAGGTCGGACGCCCGACCATCCTCCGCGTCGATCCGGCAGCCGAACCGATCGTCACGATCGGCGTGAGCCTCACGTCGTCACACGCCCGGGGGGATGTCGTGGACCTCGCGGGGCTGACGGAAACCTGCAACGCGTTGCTGAAGAAACGGTTGGAACAGGTTGAAGGCGTGGCACAAGCTGAGGTCCTTGGCGGAGTGGAACGTGAGATCCGGGTAGAGCTTGATGAAACAAAGTTGATGGCGCTTGGGCTCACGGTGGAAGAGGTGGCCCGGGCCGTCCATCGGGAGAATGTCGACCTTCCGGGCGGTACGATCAGGAAAGGATCTTTGCGATATCCTGTTCGGCTGCGCGGCGAATTGAACAGCGCGACGCAGATCGCCCGTTTGTCGTTCACAAACCGAGGTTCCGGCCGAAGAATACGAATGACGGAGATTTCCACGGTGCGGGATACCATAGAGGAAAGACGCGGATGGACTCGATATAACGGGAAAGATATCATGGTGCTGCAGGTGAGAAAAGAGGCCGGATCGAATACGCTCGCAGTTTCAGAGAATGTAAGACAGGCGTTGACGCGGCTTGAACGGGAGTATTCGGGACTTCGCCTGCATATCCTTGATGACCAGGCGGAATTCATCCGCAACTCGGTCGCCGACGTGGAGCAATCCATACTCTGGGGCGCGTCCCTGGCATTCATCGTCTTGTTCCTCTTCCTGAGCGGCGTCAGGGATCCTTGTATTGTCGGGCTGACCATGCCTGTTTCCATTCTGGCAACCCTCGCCGCAATGAGTGCCCTGGATATCAGCCTGAATGTCATATCGCTGACCGGTCTTGCCCTCGGCATCGGCATGCTCGGAGACAATGCCATCATCGTGATCGAGAAC
>JAGDMJ010000088.1 GCA_017860555.1 Bacteroidota bacterium | reverse complement strand
GAAATCCTGAATCCCATCCAGTGGCGTTGTCCCGGCATGGAGCGGGAAGGACTGGTGCGGGACTTCGGGAAACGGGTGATCTTCCACGGGGCGGTGGACAATCAGCAAACACTTCCCTTCGGCACGGCGGACGACGTGCGGGCCGAAGTCCTTGACAACATCCGGATCTTCTCCGGGGCGCGTTGGATTTGCGCCCCGTGCCACAATCTTCAGCCCGTCACCCCGACAGCGAATATTGTGGCAATGTATGAGACCATTTGTGAATATGGAACACTATAAAAACCATTCCACTTAACGGAGAGAACCATGAATCCACTTCTTGAGAAAATCGCCCTCTGTGTCGAGCGGGGGAAGGTGAACATGAAATCACCGTATCCGCCGGACTTGAAGGGGCAGGAGGGCGCGGATGAGCTGGCGAAGAGGGCGCTTGACGAAGGGCTGTCCGCGAAGTCGATCCTGTCAGAAGGACTGATGGTCGGAATGCAGAAGATTGGCGTCAAATTCCGGGACAACAAAGTATTCGTTCCTGACGTGCTTATGGCTGCGAAGGCGATGAACGCGGCGATGGAACATCTGAAGCCGTATTTCGCCTCGGGCGAAGTCCAGCGGAAGGGAACGATCATCATGGGCACCGTGAAGGGGGATCTTCATGACATCGGCAAGAAACTGGTGTCGATGATCTTTGAAGGGGGTGGTTGGGAAGTGATCGATCTCGGCGTGGACGTGCCCGCGGAGAAGTTCCTGAAAGCGCTGCAGGAACGTCCCACAGCGGCCGTCGGGATGAGTGCCCTGTTGACGACGACGATGATCAATATGGAATCGATCGTACGGGAGATCAAGAAAACGTATCCGCACGTGAAGGTCATGGTCGGCGGAGCACCGCTCACGCAGGACTTCGCGGTGAAGATCGGGGCCGACGCGTACTCGCCTGATCCTCAGGGTGCGCTGGACTATCTCAATGCAACGCTGGCGGCATAACGACGATGAAATCTCTTCTGGAGAAGCTCCGGGACGGGAAGGTCCTTGTTTCCGACGGGGCGTGGGGCACGTTTCTGCATGAGAAGGGGCTCAAGCCGGGGGACTGTCCGGAGCTCTGGAATATTACTCGCCGGGCCGATGTCCTGGATATCGCCCTGCGGTATATTGAGGCGGGCGCGGACATGATCGAAACCAACAGCTTTGGCGGGAGCCGCTTCAAGCTGGAGCATTTCGGCCTGGCCGACAAGACTGTTGAGCTGAACAGAGAGGCTGCGGCAATTTCCCGTGAAGCAGCTGGTCCCGATCGGTTTGTGCTCGGGTCCATCGGGCCGACCGGAAAGATGCTGATGATGGGAGAGACAACGGAAGAAGAGCTCGGCGAAGTCTTCGCGGAGCAGGCGGTTGCCCTGGAGCAGGGGGGAGCGGATGCCTGTTGCATCGAGACCTTCTCCGCCATCGATGAGGCCGTCTGTGCTGTGAAAGCTGCCCGGAAAAACACCCGCCTGGAGGTCATCTGCACATTCACGTTTGATCGGACGGTGACCGGTGAGTACAGGACCATGATGGGTGTATCGCCGGCCGATATGGCCGCGGCTCTGGTGGATGCCGGTGCCCAGATCATCGGGACAAACTGCGGGAACGGATTTGAACGGATGATCGATATTGTCAAGGAGATCCGCGCGGCCTGTCCCGGGATGCCGGTGCTGGTTCATGCCAATGCCGGGCTGCCGGAGGTCTGTGATGGCCGCGTGCGGTTCCCGGAATCTCCTTCGTATATGGCGGGCATGGTGCCCGGCCTGATTCGCGCGGGTGCGAACATCGTGGGCGGTTGCTGCGGGACGACTCCCGCTCATATCAAAGAGATCCGCGCCGCCATGCGGACCAACGAAGCGAAAAGGAACCTATGGCACACATGAGCATGACGGCCTGGAAGGATGTGATGCTCGCCTCTCCCGAACGGAAGGCCATTCCGATCATGACTCACCCGGGCATCGAGTTGCTGGGCAAAAACGTCCAGGACGCCGTGACCGACGGACGGGTGCACTTTGAGGCTGTCCGGGCCCTGGCGCGCAAGTACCCTGCCGCAGCCGCCACGATGATGATGGACCTTTCCGTAGAAGCCGAAGCCTTCGGTTCCCCGGTGCGCTTCGCCGATGATGAGGTGCCGACGGTTCATGCGCGGATCGTCGAAACTGCCGAGGATGTCGAACGATTGCAGGTCCCATCTCTTCAGCGCGGGAGAGTACAGCAGTATCTGCTCGCGGCCCGGCTGGCAGCAGAGGCGATCGATGACCGGCCGGTCTTTGCCGGATGCATCGGCCCTTTCTCGCTGGCGGGCCGGCTCTACGACATGACGGAAATCATGACGGCGCTTCTCACGGAGCCAGATACCATCCATGTATTGTTGGAGAAATGCACCCGTTTCCTGCTTTCCTATGCCCGAGAATTCAAGCAGCGAGGGGTGAACGGGATCGTCATTGCCGAGCCGGCCGCGGGCGTCTTGTCGCCGGATGATTGCCAGGCGTTCTCGTCAGCGTATGTTCGGCGGATCGTGGAGGCGCTGCAGGACGAGTCCTTCCTGGTGGTTCTTCACAATTGCGGAGCCCGAGATTCGCTGGTGCCGGCCATGCTCTCCGCGGGTGCCGGAGCATTCCACTTCGGAAATGTCATCGACATCACGGTGCCGCTCTCGATCATCCCCCGCGACAGGCTTGTCATGGGCAACATCGACCCCGTCCGGACTCTGAAGATGACGACGCCGGAAGTGCTGTGGGGGAGCGTGCTTGATCTGCTCGAAAAAACAAAAGGTTGCCGTAACCACATCCTATCAACCGGCTGCGATTCCCCTCCCGGCGTGCCCATGGAGAATGTCGACACATTCTATTCGGCGCTCGCGGCCTTTAACAAAGGTCTTCGATGAAACCACATCTCGCCCAGATCGTGCTGCTGTCGGTGTTCCTCGTGACAGCTCTGTCGTGCAAGCAATCCACAACGAATGGTGAGTCCATGAGCAAAGAATCCTTCGGCAGCGCTCCCGATGGAACTCCGGTCTACCTGTATACCCTTTCGAACGCAAACGGCATGGAGGCAAAGATCATCACGTTCGGCGGGATCGTCTACTCCCTGAAGGTCCCCGACAGAAACGGGAAATTCGATGATGTCGTGCTGGGATTTGATTCGGTTTCGGGCTACGTGAGGAATCATGACTACTTCGGCGCTCTCATCGGACGCTACGGGAACAGGATCGCAAAAGGAAAGTTCATGCTGGACGGAAAAGAGTACGTCCTTGCCACGAACAACGGCCCGAACCACCTGCATGGGGGCAAGTTCGGATTCGACCAGAGGGTCTGGGAAGTGGACGAGGCGGAGAGCGTTCCGGGAAGATCTCTGGCCTTACAGTATACCAGCAAGGACGAAGAAGAAGGATATCCAGGCACACTCACGGCGAAGGTGCGCTACGCCGTCACGGACAGCAATGAGCTCCTGGTGGAATACGAAGCTGTGACGGACAAGCCCACGATCGTGAACCTGACGCAGCATTCGTACTTCAACCTTGCCGGCCAGGGGAACGGGGATATCCTGGGGCACGAGCTGACGATTGTCGCCGACCGATTCACGCCGGTCGACAGCACCCTGATCCCGACCGGCGAGCTCCGACCGGTCGAAGGAACACCGATGGACTTCAGGATCCCGGTGGCCATTGGCGCCCGGATCAATCAAAAAGAGGAACAGCTGATCCGCGGGGGAGGATACGACCATAACTGGGTGCTCACCAGGAATGACAGCACGCGAGCTCTCGCGGCGAGCCTCCATGATCCCACGACCGGCCGCGTGATGAATGTTTGGACCACGGAGCCCGGATTGCAGTTCTATTCGGGCAACTTCCTCAATGGCAGTGCCATCGGCAAGGGGGGAAAAGCGTACAACTACCGCTTTGGGCTCTGCCTGGAGACGCAGCATTTCCCTGATTCTCCCAACCGACCGAAGTTTCCGTCCACCGTTCTCAGGCCGGGCGAGCGCTATGTAACCACCACGGTCTACCGTTTCATGACGCGATGAACCGGCGGGAAGCGATCCGCATAGGAGCGCTTGCGGGCGGGGCAGCGATGATCCCATGGCAGAGGTTCGCGCACCCCGGCCCTGTAAGCCCAGCCGAAATGCGGCTCGCCGCGGAGGAAATTGAAAAGCTTCGCGGCGAATCTCCCGCCCGTGCGGAAGTGCGGGTGGAACGGGGAGCGCCACGCCTGTTCGTGAATGGGAGAGAAGAATTTCCCCTGCTCATCTGGACGGACAAGCTCATCGAGAATGCCCCGGGGTACGCGTCCGCGGGAATCCGCATGCTTCACCCGTGGGTCTCCCTCAGCGCCTTCTGGCCTCGCCCCGGCGAATACGATTTTGCTTCCTTTGACGCCTATCTTTCCCGCCTGCTGAAAGTCAGCCCCGGAGCATTCTTCCTCTTTCGTGTCTTTCTCTACCCTCCGCATTGGTGGAAGAACGCGCATCCTTCAGAGCTGGTGCGCTACGGCATTCCCACCGATCCTCCATCCTACAAGGAAGAGTGGGGAGAAGGCGTGTATGAGGCGACCCCCTGGGTGGATTATGCTCAGCCTTCCTATGCCTCAGAGGTCTGGCGGGATGGTACAGATGGCATCTTCCGCGCGTTCATCAGGCACGTCGAGGGCTCACCGCTGCGCAGCAGAGTCATCGGGTACCACTTCTGCCACGGCATCAGCCATGAGTGGCATTACTTTCATTCCCGCTTCCTGCCCGATGAAAGCGAACCGATGCGAAAGGCGCTGGGATCGATCCCCGACGTGAAGAGGAGAATGCAGACAACCTTCGGGCTCGTGCGAGATCCGGAAAAAGAAAAGGACGTTATCGAGTTCTACCGGGGCTTTCACGAACTCGCTTCGGATATGGTCGTTCATTTTGCCCGACTTGTCAAAGAAGAGACAGGCCGCAGGGTTCTGTCCGGGGCATTCTTTCTCTACCTGCTGGAGAACGTCTGGATCCAGGAAGCCGGTCACCTTGCGCCGGAGAAGATTCTCGCCTGCAAGGACATTGACTTTATCGCCACGCCGTATGGCTACCTGAGCGCCAACATCGATGGCCCGGCCTCCTGGGACTCGGATCTGCTCGATGACGCGGGCCGATGGCTCGGCCGACTCCGTGGTGTGGGAGGAGATGGCGGTTACAGGGTGCTGGGTGAGTCATTGCGGAGGCATGACAAGCTTTTCATCTCGGAAATGGATTCGAGCACGTTCAGGGAGCCGACTGACAAGCGAGCCGTAGGGGGGACAGGGAGCGACACGCGGCTGGGATCCATTCGCATCATGGAGCGCGATCTGGCCCGCATGTACGCGAGCGGCAGCGCCGGGTGGTTCCTCGACTTCGGAACGTCGAAGGGATTCGGGTATGGGGCGGCATCGTGGTACAACGATCCCGCGATCCTTGAGGTGATCAAAAAGTACACTGCGCTGGGTGACCGGCGTTGCTCCCTGGATCTCAGCCCGGTGGCGCGCATCGCCGCTGTGTACGATGCGAAGAGCTTCTTTGCCACACAGCACTGGAAGCAGACGGAGCCCTTCCGAACAGGTTGGCGGCATACCGATCTGTTCAACTACTGGTTTCTTGATGCGCAATGCCGTCCCATCCACCGGATCGGGGCGCCGGTGGATTTTCTCTACCGGTTCGACCTGGCCCCCGGGGACGCGCAGAAGTACCGGCTCCTCCTGATGCCGAACTCCTTCTATCTCACAGCTGCCGAAGTGAGCAAGCTTCGGGAGATTTTGCGGGGAAGCGGAACGACCGTGGTCTGGTTCTACGCGCCCGGCTACATCACGCCGGAGCGATTGGACCTGAAACAGATGGAGGCGCTCACTGGCTTTACGTACGAGCAGCTCAATGCCCCCGGGCGCATGATGATGCGCTGCAACATCGAGGAAGGGAATGAATTGATCTCACTTCCCTTCGGTATCCGGGAGAAGGTGTATCCCCGTTTCGCAGTGAACGACCCCGGGGCCAGGGTGCTCGGCCGATGGTTGGACAACAAGAAGGTCTCGCTTGCGATGAAGGAGGTGGATGGCTGGACCTCCGTGTACGCGGGCGGTGCGCCCTTGCCTGTTGAAGTTCTCCGCTGGCTGGCCGTTCGTTCGGGAGCAGGGCTCTGGTGTGACCGTCCGGATATCGTCGTTGCAACCAGGGGGGCGGCAGCAGTCGTCGCGACCGACCGCGGAAAGCGGACCTTGCGATTTCCGGCGCCGATGGCATCTGCGGAAGGGGGGTTGTCAGCGGCAGAGCATGAGATGGAGCTTGATTTCGGGGAGGTGAGGTTGTTTACGCAGACAGGGTGAGAAGAGGACCGGAAAAAGTGTGCATAGGCCACAAGAGACACAGAAGGCGCACAGATAAGAATGGTGTGTGAGTTTTGACGCATTCTGTGGCTCTTGGGACTTTCGTCTTGCGTCTGGCCTCCATCTTGATTAATATAGCATATCATCATTGACAACGAGGAGTTCGCCATGTGGTTCGCCATCATCCCCCTGGCTCTGATCTGCCTGGCCATAGCGTACGAATACCGCGTACGGAGGCCTGACCAAATCATACTGTTCGAAACAAAGGAGGGATTTGGCTTCCGCAAAGCCCGTTTTTACCCCCGGCATTTCAGCCTTGCCCTCAAGCGTACGGCGCACTCCCTGCTTCTCACCGTTGATGCCTCCGCGCGTGGGAACGTGGATATCCGGGTGAAACTTGCTGTGGCCGTTGCCGCGTCCCTCGAAAACCTCTCCGCGCTGATCCGCGTCGGGGGGTGGAGCGAGGACGCTCTGGTAAGGGCATCCAAAGAACTGGAAATCATCCTCCAGGGGTTTGTGAAGGAGTACACCGAGAAGCATGAGATCGAGGAGCTTTCCTCGGAGCAGATTCACAACTACCTCTCCCAGAAGATCCATCTCGCGAAGCAAGCGCTCGGGCTCGAGATCCTGTCCCTCGCCATTCACTCTTTTGAGCCGGTGAACCCCCAGATCTCCGAAGCCCTGCGCCAGCGGGAACAGGCGCGCATCCTGGAGCAGACCGAGAAGCTGAACCAGCAGGCGCGGATCTCCGCGGCAAAATCGAAACTGAAGGCCGACGAAGAGATCGCGTCGCTGGAGAGCGAGCTGGAGTTGAAACGGTACGACCTGAAGAAGGCACAGATGGAAAAAGAGTCTGCCCTGGCCGACAGCCGGGTCGAGGACGAGTTGAAGCGAAGCCGCATGCGCCTGGAGTTTGACAAACAAGAGCTTGATCTCCTCAAGCAAAGTCCCGAGCTGCTCATGCTGACTCCGCAGGCCGCGCGCCTTGCCGAGGCCAGCCAGGGTCTGAAAAACGCACGCACCGTTGTCTCGCTCTCTCCGGGCGATTTCTCGCAGGGTGCCGAGCTGCTCGGTATCTTCCGCTCGTTCCTGCACAACGCTCTCGGCGGCAACAAGAAGGAGAACGGGAATCAATAATCCCATGCAGAGCAGGGCGAACGATCCTTCTGCGCCCTTCAGGCTGGCACCGACCCGCGCGGCACGAGTTTCTGAGATCAGCGAAGCGACAGCGGCGTCGGCGACCGCGCCTGAGGATCGCATTAATTTCCACATCGGCAACCCCGTTCAGGATTCACGCCTCACGGCGGCGTATCTCCGGGCCATTCTCGGCCTCGACATCAGGAACGAAGAGCTGAGCGCGGACCGGAAGCAGGACATCCTGGCCGCACT
Organism: Bacteroidota bacterium; assembly: GCA_017860555.1. Lineage (GTDB taxonomy): Bacteria > Bacteroidota > Ignavibacteria > UBA10030 > UBA6906 > JAGDMJ01. The sequence goes on along the minus strand of JAGDMJ010000088.1, from coordinate 2,153 downwards.
GGAGTGGAAGGAATCAGATGGACCGGCATTGGATTTCCTAATCCGTCTGATCCAGAAGAGCTCTCCCTATATGCCGCGAGGCGGCTATTCCCGATCGAATCCCCATCCGCTCATCAAGGCGTTCAGCGCGTGGTTGTTGAACCAGCAGGAGCCCCTCTCTTACGATCTGGGGGAATCATCCGGCCGAAGGGAAGTAATCCTTGCATCCGGCGGTATCAACGAATCGCTCAGGATCCTTTTTCACACCATTTCGTCCAAGCTCACCGTGCACCCGGTCCGCATTTTCGTCATGGGCACGGTGCTGCCGGACTCCCTTGCCCGCATCCCGCACCTTCAGCTTTATTCTCTCCCGGGCATCGAACGCGATGCCGTTGGGCAGTTGTCAGGAATTCTTGCGGCAGAGCCTGGCCTTCCCAGTTTCCTGGTCATGGGCATGGTCCCGGGAGAGGAGAGCAGGCGCGCGCTCAGGCATGTCAGCCTCGAGAATCCTCTCTTCTTCGTTGAGGTCAACAACGCCCTGAACCATCTCTCACTTGCCCGTGAGGCAAAGCTGGCGGACAGAGTACTCCGCTTTCTCACGCCGGCTATTTTTTCCCCGCGCCTGGCAAAGCTGTCAACCGTCTTCGTTGCAGGCAACGCGGACTATCTGGCCGCCATGGAGGCCGTCCACTTTCAGTTGAAAGGAACCCCTTCGGCGTCTGAAGCGGAACTGCTCTCCTATGTGTTGGAGCAGAACCTGGCACCGCAGATGAATGCCAACGTGGATCCTGCGATCATCCTGGATCCGTCGTATGAAGGGATTACTCCCGGCGTGAACGGCGACAGCCTTCTGCCGTCGCTGGCACGCAACATTGAGAGGCGGCTCTCCGCGATCGTCGGCACGAAGCAGGAAACGATCGAGAGGCACATCGACGAATACGCCCTGAAGGCGGATGCCGTCCTTGGCAGGATGCAAGCGCATCGTGCGATGCCGCGTTTCGATCACTTTGCGACGCTCGCGGCAAACGCGCTGCTGCGAGAACTCATTGTCAACGCTCAATCCGAGGAGTGGCAGGCCCGGCTTCTGCAGAGCCACCTGCAGGCATTTGTCCGGCATCACCCCGAGTATCGTCTGAGAAACAGCGTGGTGGTGAGCGGGTCATCCCGCACCGCCCTCGGCCTGCTGGGTTTCCATTGCGGCATCAAGGAAGTCGTGGTCACAGACCTGAGCTGGACCTATGAGCATTGCTTCCCCTCGGTGTATGCTGTCCCGCTTACGCCGGAATTCGCGCTTGACGCCGATGCAGTCATCGACGTGGTAAAGCAGAAACTTGCGGCCGATCCGCACTGGAGTCTCTCCGGAGCCGTGACGCTCAACAATCCCCACAATGCCACCGGCCAGGTGTTTGACGAGCAGGAGGTTGCCCGGCTCATCCGGTGGCTTCTTGACCACAATGTGTTCGTGATCGATGATCTCTCGTACCAGAATGTTGCGCCGAGTGAACTCCTGCCCGGGATCAAGACCCTCCGCCAAATTGCGGATTCGCTGGTGAGGGAGGGACTGCTCAGTGATGAGCAAGTGGAGAGGGTGATCACCGTGCACTCGGTCTCGAAAACCGATTGCCTGGCGGGTGCCCGGCTTGCCGTGGTGGAGATCCGCCATGAGGAAATGCTGCAACGCTTCCGCTCGGTCAACGAATCGATCATTCCGAATCTCGCAGCGGTCTTCCTTACCTACCTCTTTTATCGCGGCGATATAGAAACCGCCCGGGCCTACTGGCGGCTTCGCAACAGGATCCTCCTGGAGCGCGTGGAAGCGCTCATGGAGGCGGTCAAGAACCTCCCGGCAGAGCGAAATCCTTTCGGGATCGTTATCACGCCGCCGAAGGGAAGCATGTATCCGCTGATGGTCATCGAGCGCCTTCCATCGGGACTCTCCCTTGAATGGCTGTCCTCCGGTTTGGCCCGTCAAGGAATAGGGATGATTCCGCTTGGCACGTTCGCGCGGACAGCGCAGGGGTTTGAGACGGGGAGAAAGGCGTTTCGGTTGACGCTAGGTGGCGTTGATCCGGTGCCCGCACTCTTGAAGAAAACCCGCCGGGTGCTCATCGACCTGAACCGGATGATATCCGAAGAATCAGCGAACTATAACCGGAGAATCTTCACGATCCCTG
>JAGDMJ010000087.1 GCA_017860555.1 Bacteroidota bacterium | reverse complement strand
TCGATCATCTCCTTCACTGCCCTGTCCAGCCCCACGAACATCGCGCGCGCGATGATCGCGTGGCCAATGCTCACCTCCTCGATTTCCTCGATGGTCCGGAATGGAATGATGTTGAAATAGTTGAGGCCGTGGCCGGCGTTCACGCGCAACTCAAGCTCCCGTGCGAACTTCGCGGCATCCCGCACCACCTCAAGCAGCTCGCTCTGCTGCTCTTCGCTGCGGGCATTGGCATACTCGCCGGTGTGAATCTCCACGGTGTCCGCCTCCACCTCCCGCGCCGCTTCGATCTGCTCGCGTACCGGATCGATAAAAAGGCTCACACGGATTTCAGCCTTGTGCAGCTCCTTGATGACGTCCCGGAGCCGGTGCCGGTTCCCACGCACATCCAGCCCCCCCTCGGTCGTCAACTCCTGCCGCCGTTCCGGGACGAGCGTGGCAAGCTCCGGGAGCGTGTCGATGGCGATCCTGATGATCTCTTCGGTTGCTGCCATTTCCAGGTCCAACTTTGTCTTGATGGTTTCCCTCAGGAGCCGGAGGTCCCGGTCATTGATGTGACGGCGATCTTCACGCAGGTGGCAGACGATACCATGCGCCCCGGCGAGCTCGCAGAGATGCGCCGCGGTGACGGGGTCCGGCTCCACTCCGCCCCGTGCTTCACGAAGCGTGGCGATATGGTCTATGTTGACGGTCAGTTGCATGGCAGAGCGCTCCTCGTACGGGATGGAAGCCACGGATCAACACGGATGACATATTGGGATTCACCGATACACGCAGATGGTCCACAGGGTCTTTGGGTTTCTCACAGGCGCCTGCGCACCACGTACTGCAAATGTTCCGGTCTCTGGCTGACCACCTGAATTCCTGGCGGTGAGGTGATGTCCGGATCGATGCTCCCGGTTGTATCGGCCAGGATCAATGTGTAGTCGACGGACAGCCGGAAATCGGACGGTGATATGTTCGAGAGCTGTTTGATGCCGCCGCGGGCAACGATCTCGATCTTCGGCGGAATGAGAATGACCTCGCGATTTGGCGCAACGGAACGGATCTCGACCGGGAGCCCGCTGAACACCTTTTCGGCGAACGGTTCAACGTTGATCCGGAAGTGGACGCTGGATGAGGACAGCGAGATCAGGTAGATCGGGCTCGGCGCGAGCCGAAGGTCTGTTTCCATCGGTGCTTTCAAGTCACCGAACACGCCCCGCATGGTGCTCCACGAATCGATGTTCCTCAACAACGTCTCGGCACCAGTCACCGTGACGCTCTCCGGATTCACGGTAGTGGGGCCGACCTGCCCGTACCCCTCCCGGAATGATGCCGTGTAGTCGAGAACGACGGGAACCTTCTTGTGGCTGGTGCGGTCGAGATCGAGGTAGACGGAATCAGGCACCATATCCAGAAGCTGGATCCCGGGGCGGTCGGCGATTCGTTCGGCAATGTCAGTGAAGGTGATCGCCTTTTTGTTGGAACGGAGCGACTGGAGGGGAAAATGCATCTTCATGTCCGACCCAAGAAGGAGCGAGGCCAGTCGCCAACCATCTCCGCGCAGTTTCAATTGCAACGCCTGCGGCACAGGGGTGCGGATGGATTTCCCCTCCGGAACGTTGTCAATCGAGATCGGAACACTAACGGCGATCTGGTACTGTTCGCTCATACTGACCGATATCCAGACCAGGACGCCGAAGATGGCCGAGGCCACAATAATATGGATGCGTTTCCCTTTCACGTCGACCGCTCGACCGGGTGAGGTTTTGAGAGCTGGAGCCGTTTCCTGATCGAGGGCATCCGCCAGAGGCCAATCAGGATGCATGCGGCGGCCAATCCCCACGCCGCGTTGCTGAGGATCCAGCCGAGACGGTACATCGGTGGATCGAACGAGAAGACAACCTCGTGCGTGCCTGCCGGCACGACGATGGAACGCAGGACGTAGTTTGTCCTGTAGATCTCCGTCTCATTCCCGTCAACATAGGCCTTCCATCCTGCCGGATAATAGACCTCGCTGAGCACCATCAGCGCTGGGGAACTGGCGGTCGCGGAGAGCGAGATGCGCCGCGATGTGTAGTCGGAGACCTGCACTGAGGCGCTGTCCGGACGTCCGACGCCCGGCGGCGGCACGTAGAGCACTGCTGCCTGCCCCGGATCGAACGAAGGGGAGTTCAAGGCTGCAAACACCTCGTGATCGGTCCGCGCAACGATCACGCTGTCCACAAAGAACGCCCGGGGCAACGCCGCAGGATTCTTGTAGGTCACTTCCCGCTTGGCCTGGTCCACATTCACAGGTTCGAACTTCCCCTCGGGAAGTCGGCCATGGGCGATGAGGTACTCTGTATTCAGCATGTTCACGATGCTCATGTTCAACGGAAACTGGGGATCCGGCCCCTGGTACATGCAGGAATCGAGCATCGTCTGATAGATCTTCAGTTTCGCAGGGCTGTACCCCACGATCGATTGAAGGCCGTGATACGCGAACGTGTTGTCCATGTACAGCGGATCCCCCGCGGAGATCCCCGGAAAGATGCGGAAGAGTCCCGGTTGCTGCTTGAGAAAAACAATCGTGGCATCCGGCTGGAAGTTTTTCTCCAGGGCGGCCCTTGGCTCCGGCGTAATCATCTTGTCGTCGATGATCATGAGGTCTGCCGTCAGGATCCCCAGCATCAAAGCTGCGAAGAGCGGGAATTGGATGTTCTTTTTGAGATACGCGCCTGTGATGCCTATCGTAGCGGCGGCGATCAGCAGAAACTTAACATAATCCTTCCAGAAGATATCAAAGCGAGTCTGCGTGATATGATTGAAAGCCTGCTGGAACTGTTGTCCATATTGCTGCCGCCACTGTGCCGTCTCCCCGTCCTTGAGGAACATGAAACCGGAGAGGAATTCCTGCAGCGGTGACTTGAGCAACAAGGACAGGAGGAAGAGGCCTCCCAGGACCGCCGCAACGATCATGAATTTCCGGGCTAGCTTGTCCGCCTCTGCGGTCTTCATCTTTTCCCGGAGGTCCATCAGCGCGGTGAATCCGATTGCCGCCAGGATCCCGAGCACGAACGGCAGCATATGCAGGATCATGGCCGGCGCCCGGAACTTGTTGAAGAACGGAAGCGCGTAGAAGAGCGCCTCATACAACAGTGAGAAGTTCCTCCCCAGGGAGATCAGGAGCACAGCGGCTGCGAGAATGGCCATGAACACCGCCATCCGGCTGCGGCGAAAGACGAGCGCAATCACGCTGAGCAGGAGAGGAATGATACCGACATAGACCGTGGAATTGGTCCACGGCTCGATCGCTCCCCAGTAGTAACTGGCTTGGAAGCCAAAGAAGCCCGGGATCAATAACGTGATCAGCTCCCAGAGGCTCCAGGACCAGTTCGTCGCGTAATCATACGAAAGCCCGCCTGTCGCGCCCACCGTGCCGCCCCCGCGCATCGAGAACTGCGCGTACTCGTAGACCGACAGGTAGATGTACGACGAAATGCACAGGCCCAGGAGCATTCCCGCAGCGAAGAGCGCACTCTTTTTCGTGACGAGCAATTTGTCCGTCTTGAAATCCACGATGATGGTATAGAGCAAATACAGTCCCAGCACGATGAAGATGTAGTAGACGATCTGCATGTGATTGGTGAGGAGAAGCGTCCCGATGACAGCCGAGAAAAGCCCGAAGCTCAACAGGTCGCGGCGTTCGAAGAGCATGTCGACCGCAAGAAACGCCAGCGGCAGGTAGGTCAGGGCCATGAGCTTGGACCCATGTCCTTCTCCTGCCAGGCCGATGGCATAGGGGCTGAGCATGAATGTCACGGCGGCAAGGAGCGAGGCGATGCGATCAAACTTCCAGACGCGCATGAGCAGGAACATCAAGACGCCGCGAAGGAAATAGAACACCACCATCCAGGTCCAGTGGCCGTTCAAGAAAAGCAGGTTGAGGACATTCAACGCGATCGTCTGCACGTAGTTCACGTCGTGGGGAAGATAGGCGACGTTGCCGAAGGTGGGCATGCCGCTGAAGAAATAGGGCATCCAGATGACATCGACCTTCTCTTTTTCTTCGAGCATCTGTCCTGCATGTTGATAGCTGAGTGCCGCCGCGGTGTCTCCCCCCGAAGAGAATGCGGCGTCGTTGAAAATGATGCCCCGGAAGAGCACCAGGGCGACGACGTAAAGCAGTCCTATCGAGACGAGATCCCGGGTGAGCGGCGAGGTCCCCGCGAAGGGAGAAGAGGGTGCTGCATGCCTGCTGGTTGCGTGTTTTTGCTTTGCCATACATGTTCCTTCGTCAGACTGAAAGATATCATTTCTTCAGACGCCGCACAACAGGTTCTCGATTGCCGAGACCTTGACGCTCCAGTCATGCTCTCGTGCAAAGGCCTGCAAGGTGCGGCGAAAGGCCGGGTCGGCTCCGCGCGCGATCGCCTCCCGCAGCCGGATGGAAAACTCGGCTTGAGAACGGGCGATAAGCAGGCGGTCGGCGAACTGCTCCAGGTCCCCGGAGAAGGGTGTGAGCACGGTAGGCACTCCCGCGGCACTCTGCTCGTACAGTTTCACGGGATTCACCGCGGCCGTGAGCGGGGTCCGGGCAAACGGAATGATGGTTGCCGCGGCGCTGTGGAGATACGCGGGCAGCGCCTCATAGGGACGAAATCCAAGGTACGTGAAATTTCCAAGGGTTTCGAGGAGCGCAAGGTTTTTTCCAACATCCGGGTGGCTCTGACCGACGAAAACAAACTGAAGGTCGGGGCAAGCGCGTACAGTCGCTTCGACCAGGTCAAAATCGAGCCAGGGGTAGACCGACCCGACATACAGGACCAGGGGCGATCCGGCCGGAGGAAGGTCTGCCGGGCGCGGCGCATCCGGTGAGGCAAAACGTTCGAAATCCACGCCGTTGGAGACGACCAGCGACTCTATCCCGGCGGCTTCATCGACGATCTGTTTGAGCCTTGGAGCTGTGGCGGTGACCGCACTGGCGCGCCTCAGCGCCGAGATCCAGGTCTTCCGCGCGTACGGAGGAAAGCTTGTGAAACCGAAGGCATCGTCAATATAGTCGAATACGATTCGGCTCGGCGCCAGGGATTCCGCCAGCGGCAGGCCCAGAAAATCGTGCAACAGCACGCGGCTCGTTCCCCGGCCCGGGAGTTGCCGGAGCGCCTTTCGGATGATCGCCTTCTGGAATGTGCACAGTATCGCCCGGAGAATCGCGGCACGGCTGAGGAAGTTTGAGGCCCTCCGTATCCATCGCTTTCGCGCATTGTGCGGGAACACGGGAATGCTGACCACGAACACGTTGTGCTCGGCCTGAATCGGACTCAGGGTCGGCCGCTGTCCCAACGTCATCGGTTCGATGAACAGGACTGGCTCCTTACGTGCCAGGCCGGCGGCGAGATGTTGCGGTCGTTGGCGCTGTCCTTTCCATAGGACCGAGGAGATCAGCAGGATCATTCCGTCATCTTGGCTTTGAGTACTGTAAGCATACGAGGATGCCGCCCGAAACGCAAGTCTCTCACCGCCACGGCGGCGGGGCCAGGCTGTACCGGACGGCATAGAGTGCGTCGCGCGCTTCCCCACGGGCGGCTTCACGTGTGGCCGCCGGCGTGAACAGCGCTCTTCCAGCTCGAAAGAGCAGCTTCACGGCATAGTGCCAGGCATACAGGCCTCGCGTGCATGACGCGTAGAATCGTCCATGATGCTTGGTAAGGAACTTGTCGTAGCTCTGATATTGAAGGCCGATCCGCCGTTTGCCAAGCTTGCCGTAGGAGGCGCCTCCGTGGTGCAAGATCTGCGCGTCCGGGACGAATACGATCGCCTGACCTGCACTATGGTGCAGCCTGTAACAGAGGTCGACTTCTTCGCAGTAGGCCTCGAAGAGCTCGTCAAAGAGCCCAAAGCGATCGACCAAAGAACGGCGCACCATCAGGTCAGCTCCCGAGATGTAGTCTACGACTTTCGCGCCTGCCGGTACATCGATGGGGCGCTTGCCAACGCTTGGAAATCTCGCGCGAGGGAAAAGGTCGCTCAAGAACAAGGCGCCACTGACCGCCTGCGGGAACGACGGGAACGATCCGAAGGAGATCTGTGCGGTGCCGTCGGCGTTCTTGAGGCATCCACCGCATGCTCCCGCGTTGGGATGACCGTCCAGGTAACCGGCAAGGATGGACGCGGCGTCATTCAACAAGCGGGTGTCCGAGTTCAGAAGCAAGAGGTACTTGCCCCGGGCCTGGCGGGCGCCGATGTTGTTCGTCCTGACAAATCCCATGTTCCGTTCGTTCACGATCACCCGTGCCTCCGGGTACTTCTCGCGCACCATGGCCGGGCTCCCATCGGAAGAGGCGTCGTCGACCACGATGACCTCAAAGCTCGTTTGCGTCCGGCCGTAGACCGACGAGAGACACTCGTCGAGCAAACCGGCGGTGTTATAGCTGGCAATGAGGAATGTAACCGTGGGATCGTTCTGCAAAGGGCCTTCCTGCGTAAACTCAGGGGGAAGCGTGCCGGCGAAGGGCCGTTACCTGAATGACATCGTTAAAGGAGAACTGTGGAAGCTCCGTCATGTCGCCTCGTTTGATCCAGCGCGTCAGATCCACGCCGCCCACGTTGTAGTTCATCGCCTTCAAGACCTTCTTGACCGATCTCCGGAGGACAGTGGCGGCATAGGACCGAAGGGTGCCGGAGAGCGAGTGGGTGCTGAGACGGGCAACATCGAATCCCTCCTGCTCCAGCATTCTCCGTATGCCAGACGGCGAAAACAGAATAAGGTGCGCATCGGGCTGCACGATCATCGATCGGGAACGATAGAGAACGCGGGCTCCGAAGCCATCGGCGTTCGGGGTCTGCAGAACGAGCGCTCCTCCAGGCCGAAGAATGCGGCGAATCTCCCGAAGCGTGGCGCGGGGATCGGGAATGTGTTCGATGACGTCGAACATCGTGACGACATCCATTGAACCCTCCGCATAACGGGCTTCCTCGAGCGTTCCTGTGTAGACGTCAAAGCCTTTCTTGCGAGCGCGCTCAGCCGCCCATGCCGAGAGTTCAACGCCGGCAGCCTGCCAGCCATATTCGCGCGCCACCAGGAGGACCTGTCCCGTCGCGCATCCGAGATCCAGGAATCGCCCCCCAGGGTTCGCGTTGAGCGCGCGCACGGGCTCCAGAAGACCCCGGGCAAGCGAGAGATCCATGTCGATGTCATAGTCCGTGTAGCTGCTGAGGGAAGGGTTCCCTTCGTTTTTCCGGTAGTAGTCTTCGGAATAGACCTCCTTCAAGGCATCGGGCGCAGGTTGAGGGAACTGGAACACGGTGCGGCATGAACGGCAAACAAAATATCGTGTGCGGTTCCTGGTCCAGCGCAATTCCGTGCTCCCTGTTCCGCACAGTGGACAGGAGGCCATTGGCTCTGAGTTCATTTGGCGTGCTTCCGAAATAGCACTCGTGTCAGGATGCCCATCAGGATGCCCGTGTCATAGACAATTTTGAAAATCATGAAACGGAGTTCCCGATACTTGACCGCCCCTGCCATTGCCGGCACAAAGCTCAGCGGAGGGATGTACCTCCAGATCTTCCACGGTTGGTTGCTGAAGCGCTGGCTCCTTCCCATCCATCGCGCGCTGTGGTAGACCTCATGAAGAGAGGAGGGGTTGTTGTGGTAGCACACGGCGCCCGGGGCGACGATTGCGCTGAAGCCAAGTTTGGGTACGAGCGACGTATCATCCTCATAGCCGATGGTCGTCTCATACCCATGAACGGCCAGGAAGGCGTCCCGCCAGATGGCCCTGAAGGCGGGACATTCATCCGGGGAATCCGCGGGCACTCTCCGGTCGCGGCTTCCCACCGTCTCCAGATTCCAGCAGACCGCCCAGACATTCTCGGGGTTGCCCACGAACTCGTCCTTCGTAAATGTGCCTCTGGCCTTCCCGGCTTCCATGGGAGCGATCAGATGCAGGAGGTAGTCCCGGCCGAAGAACATGTCCGCGTCAACGAGAACAAGGATCTCACCGGAGGCGGCGCCGGCGCCGAGGTTTCGTGCCGCCGCGGGACCGGCGTGGTTCTGGCGGAGCAGGCGCACGTCGAATCCTTTAACGATCTCGACCGTGCCATCGGTCGAGCCGTCATCGACGACAATAATCTCCCGCGGAGGGATCGATTGCTCCTTCAACGATCCGAGGCACCGACCGATGTAGCGGGCTTCATTGTAACACGGAATTACGACGGAGATTGACGGCGGCATGGCGTTAAACTCTGGACGCATAGATTAGAATGTCCCGCGCCCCTCGTGTGTCCACACGTCCTCGTGAGCGCGGAGGCTCCGCAGCAAGTTTCAGCTCAAATCCCTGTTCCTCCAGTGTCGCGAGGAATTCCGAGAGAGGCGGCCTTCCCTCGTGCTTGATGTCGTGGAACTCCACGATCATCTTGGCGACCCGGCTGATCGTGCCGGTGGCGATCAGGTCCCGGAGGACGGAGATCTCCGCTCCCTCGACGTCGATCTTGAGAAGGTCCACAGGCAACTTCAGGTATTCGGAGAGCCGCACCACCTCGACCGATGCCGATGCAACGGCGGTATCGTCGAGACGTTCCCTGTAGAGCGATTTTGTGGTGATTCCTCCATGGCTATCCGGGGAAGCATAAAGCTGCATCTGCCCGGGCTCGTCGGAAACCGCCTTGTTGTAAATGGCGACATCCGAGAAATTCCCCGAGACGGCGGACTGCAAATGCCTGAAATTGTCCGGGTCGGGCTCAAAGGCGAGGATCCGGGCCTGCGGGTATTCTTCTTTGAAAAAAAGCACCGACATGCCGATATTGGATCCGCAGTCGATGATCACCGGGTGGTCCGCATCCAGGGCGAGAGCGTAGATCCGCTCGATAAAGAGTTCCTCAAAAAGGTGGCGAAGCACGCCGAAGTCCGTTGGAGGAATCGTAAACCTCCCGATTCTCACCGGCGCCTTTTTCTTGATGGAGAACTTCACCGCAAGTATATAACGGAAGAAAAGTCGCGTGTAGGAGACAAACAGGCGCTTGCGAAGTCCCGGCTGCCCGCCTAGCGAGAGAATGGAAACGAGTTGCCGCAGGTAATGGACGATGAGTCGGTCTTTCATCGGCTCAAATGGGTTTGAACAGTTGTTTCCATGTCCGTGCGAATTGAATGGCATCTTTCGTGCGCCGGACGATCGACATCATCCGGAAAGGCACGTAGTGATGGAGGATCAGAGTTCCCAGCAGTCCAAGGATCGCGTACATGCAGACAACACCCCACACGATCCCGGTAAGCCCTGCAATGGATCCGGAGACGTAGTAGATCACCAGGGAGAAAACAAGCGATACGATGCTCATCAAGAAGCCAACCGCGGTTCTGCCGGTTCCCATAAGCACGCTCGCAATGACCACCCCCCAGGGGATAACGAGCCCTGTAAGAGCGAGTATGCGAAGCACCGGGATGCTTTCGGGATACTTGTTTCCATAAATCAGCGAGACGAGGGTGCCGGGAAAGAGCATGAAAATGGCGACGACAGGAATGATTGCCAGGAGTCCAAAGCAGATGGATTTCTCGACAAGGGCGATCAAGCCCTCTTTGTCGCCTCGGGCTTGCAGGATGGAACTTGCCGGGACGATCAGCATCTGCATGCTCTGCGTGAACATATCGAAGATCCGGGTGAAGTTTTTCGCGGCGTAATAGACTGCCGCCCCGCCGACACCGGAAAACGTTGAAATGAGCAGCGTGTCGAACTGAGTTTGCACAATGTTGCCGATAGTTCCGCCGAGGGTGTATTTGCCGTAATCAAAGATCTTGCCCGCTTCCGATGCATCCCACCGCCATGCTGGAATCGTCACGGCACGCGCGAGGAGCAGCGCCGTCGCGCTTGACAGAAGGGATGAAATGATCATGATGTAGATCACGATCTCGGCATGCGTGAGGCTCCCCGAGAGATAGGCAAGGAGAATGAGGGCAAGCGAGGTCACGAAGTACACACTGTCAACGGCAAAGAGTTGCTTCACCTGGAGCCGGGC
>JAGDMJ010000086.1 GCA_017860555.1 Bacteroidota bacterium | reverse complement strand
GACGAATGGAGGAACCAGGATTGCGTCAGCGACCGGTACGCCGACTCGTCCGGAGCGATCTCTTTGAGCAGGGACGAATCGGATCTCCCGTGCGCAAGCATGTCGACAAAGTTGACGACAATCGAGGTCAGCTTGCTCTGTGTATAGGAATTGATGGAATTCTCGATGCTTCGCCCGAATTCGGCGTCAAGGATCTTGACGTACTTCGCATCGGGTTTCAAAAGCACCTTGCGGCGTTCCAGGAGTTTGTCCAGGAACTGGCGCTCAAACCGGTTCCGGCTGTTCTCATCGTCCTCGCTCTTTTCCCAGAGCTCCGGAAACCGAACCTCCACATCGCACGGGTACGACCCGCTGAAGATCGCGTTGCGCGAATAGGGAGTCGCCGTCGGAAGTATGCTGTAGTAATACTGCTTCGATATCTGGAAGTACTCCTGCAGGACGGCCTCCATGGCCATCCATTGATCCAACCGAAGACAGTCGATGACAAAGAAGAAAACGGATTTCGAGCTCTGAAGCTCGGGAATCACGAAGCGGTCGACCACCTCGAGCGACAACACGGGGCGCCCCGTCGCCTGCTCCACCCAGTCCCGGTAGTGCCGTTCGATGTACTTGCCGAATGCGAGATTGCACTCCCGAGTCTGATCCTGAAGCGTCTGCTTCAGGCCGAGTTCGGGATGCTCGTCCAGTTCCATCGCCCAGCCCGTGAGCCGGGCATAAATGTCTATCCACTCGTCGTACCCCGGCCCCCCCATCAGTTGGAGAGAGATCTTGTTGAATTCCTGGATGTAGTCCTTGGAAACGGCGGCACTGGTGATCTTCTTCCCTTCCAGGAACTTCTTGCAGGCCATCAGGATCTGGCTGGGATTGACCGGCTTTGTCAGGTAGTCGCTGATCTTCACCCCGATCGCCTCTTCCATCAGCGACTCTTCTTCGTTCTTGGTGACCATCACCACCGGGAGATTCGGACGCATCTCCTTGATCTCGGCCAGGGTGCGCAAACCCCCCATCCCGGTCATCATTTCATCCAGGAAGACCAGGTCGAATCCGGTCTCCCGGACCAGGTTGACGGCATCTTCGCCGTTGGCAGCGGTCTCAACTTCATACCCGCGCTCGGTCAGGAAACGAATGTGCGGACGGAGCATCTCGATCTCATCGTCCACCCAGAGAATTTTCCCCTTCACATCATCCATAGGCAAAACTATAAGGATTTCAACGGTGATAATCAAATATTGAGACCTTGCGGGGACACGGCATGCCGTGTCCCCTGCAAGAATGTCGCATTCCCATTTACTGGATGGAGATATGGATATCCAGACCCGCCTCGTTTGTGGTGGTTCCCGGAATGCGCGAACCGGAGTCGTCGGGGGCGATCTTCGTATGGCGGTAGTACACCGCGGCGGTGACCCGGGAACTGAGCACATACTTGATGCGCGGCTCGAGCACGGTGCGCGTGGTTCCTTCCAGCGGCGTCCCGGTCACGTCCACATCAAGTTTCGCGACGTCGTAGGTCCTCCGGGAGTTCTTGGTCAATGAGTACTGAGCACTGATGTCGATATCGTTGTTCAACGCAAGCCCGAAGAAGGGGATCTCAAATCCTTTCCGCGAATAGGACGCCGTGATGGAGATCTCCTGCGAGAGGGTCTCCACGATGTTCCGCGCCGAGAGCGCGAGATCATACGAGGTGTTGGTGTTGTACCGGACTGTTGCGCCGATATTCCCCTTCGCGAGTTCTTTGAATGTGAAATTGAGCCCGAACAGAGGAGCGAACCCGTAGCCCACGTGTTCGGCATCCGTGCGTTCTCCCCCTCCGCCAGGACGGTTCTGATACTGACGCGTGAAATTCGACTGGTACGCGTGATCCAGCGAGAGACGACTAACGAACTTGGAGAAGAGCGGGAGCTTTTCCAACCCATCCCAGCGGAAACTCCAGTTGACGCGTGGATAGAACTGCCCGAAGATGTTCCGCAGGAACGGTAGGGCTTCAAATCCTTCCTCGAATGCCTGGGCGAGTTTTTCCTCATCACTCTTGGTGGAATCCGGCGTGTTCTTCAGTTCCGAATAGATCTTGCTCACCTCTTTCAGGCCGGTCTTAAACATGCCGAGGAAAAGAACGTCGGGAAACGTCAAGAAGGATCGGTCAAGGCTTCCGGTACTGGCGGTGGTGCCATAAATCGACCCGTCGGGATTCCTGAGGAGCATGCCCAGGGAATCGGTAGTGATATTCTGCGTCCTGCTGTAATTCCATCCGACGTTCCAGTTCAGATCCAGCCGGGCTCCCTCCCAGAGGGCGCGCGACGTTTTGAACGTGAGCCGGTTCTGTTGCCGGTAGGAATTCACCAGCACCCCGTTCGCCGCCCTGATCCCCGGCTCCACATCCCAGCCAAAGAAGGGGGGCTTGGCCCTGAAATGGAAGTTCGTCAGCTTTCCGGTGGGGTCGGAGATCAATCCGAGCTGATAAAGGCCCGATGGACCGTCATACGGGTCTGATTCCATGACAAAGGGAACCTTTCCCCAGAAGTTCAGAAAACCGGTCGTTCCCACAAGTCCCTGGTTCTGCGCGTTGTTGCTCTCCGTAAATGATATGCTGATGTTGTCGTAGTCCAGGAACGGTATTTTGATGAAAGTCCGAGCCAGCATTTTCAGCTGCTGGAGGATGTTGAGCGACCCGCCTCCTTTGCCCGCGGATGTGGTGTCGGCAGCCTTCGTCGAGTCGGCCGGTCCCCCGCCCCCCGTTTCGGTGCCCGCCCCGCGCCTGCCGCGACCGGGTGGCGGCTGGGCCGGCGCCGACGTGCTCGGGGCATCTTCAAACAACGGATCGAACAGCTGCTTCATCCGGAAGTTCATGGAGAAGTTGATGTTGTTGTTGAACCCGGCCGACTTGCCCAGATCCGGATTCTTCCCCGTCGTCTCCTTCACGAGCGCGTTCTGCCAGCCATAGTCCACCCCATAGCTAATCGTGAAGTCAATATACTTCTTGATATTGAAGATGTTCGGGATGTTGGGCTTGCTGTTGAACTGGTTGCGCTGCTGATAGCGCGTGACCTCGCCGAAGTCCACGAGCTTGTCGCCGCCGAAGATATCACCCAGGATGTCCGAGAAGGAGCGTTGATGGCCGTACTGGTCAAGCTCAAAATCGAGCAGGCTCGACTCGATGGAAAGGTTGTAATCGCCCGACAGGTTCATGAGCCCTCCCTCGGTGAGTTTCCAGCCAAAGGCGGTGTTCCGCGACGCGGTGAAGTTTCGGGAGGTGATCTCCTGTGCACCCACCGAGCGCTGGAGCGAGACGTCTCTGGACCGCACGGCGGAAAGTCCCCAGCTGAAATTCGAGGGGGTGTAGTAGATCTTCATGTCCTTGTATTCGTCAAGGAACCAGAGCCCGTCGAAGATGCTCTTGAACGGCGTGAAAAAATGGTCCGGCGCGAAAGTGAACTGATAGGTCAGGCGCGCGTTCCAGGACCAGGCTGTGTGGCGTACCACGGCGGGGCTACGGTCCTCTGACTTCGTGTATGAGAATCCAAACGCGAGCTTGTTGAACAGGTCGCGGATGAACCAGGTCTGCGACGGAAACCCGATACGGAAGTTCGGAGCCGCATAGGTATCCGAAATTCGTCTGGTCTGCGACTGATAGATCAGTTGCTCCGACGCCGCTTGCGCATTCCCTTCGCTCCCACCATTGCGGATCACCTTGTCACTCACTTGTGAGGCGGCCTCGGTTACCAGGACGTCCGAGTTTGGCAGATAGCGTGGTTTCACAAGGCTCTCGGTGTGGGAGTATGAGACCGGCAGAGAGGTGCCCGCCCAGTCCGGGGAGAAGAATTTCTCCAGCTGCATGTTCGCGCTGAAGGCCCAGGAGGTTGAGAGCTGGCGCGAACCAAAGCGCTGCTCCAGAGCGTGGAAGCTGGGATCTACTCTGGAATAGTTGAAGGACACCGAACCCAGATCGGCCATTTTGAGTTGAGTGTCAAATCTATAGGCCCACCCTTTGCTGTCGTCCACCGATGTCAGGCGCAACTCATTTGCCCAGACCTCCCCGAAGAGGGGCTCCGTCGTGCCTCTCCCGAGTGGATTTGTTACGCCGATGGCCAGATAGACCACCTGCGTTACTGACGGGTTTCCAAGAACGCGGTAGTAAGCGCCCGGCGGACCTCCTTCGACCGGAATGGGGACCGAGAGCTTGTTCGTCGAATCCCGACCCTGCTTGATGGCCGTGACATCGGCAAACTTGACCTCGATATCGTTCAGAGGGTCCCATCCCGGATGAACCGGAGCGCGGTATTCGTAGTAGTTCAGACTGTCCAGTCCGAACCGGAAGAACACCTCGGCATCATAGTTGTTCTCATCGACATACTGGAAGTTCGGGTCGCCATGGATGAACATTTTCATGATCCGGTAGTCGAACAGGTCGAGGGCGCGATAGGTATAGTATCGCGCCGCTTCGCCCGATACTCCGTCCGCCAGTCCGTGCAGGATGAGGGAAAGCGACTGCTCGTTGGCGAGGACCACCTGGTCCGGCTGCGTCTTGTCCCGCTCCCGGACAACACCGGGGGGACTGACGTAGTCGATGTTATCCTCGATGCTGACGACGCTCACGGCAAAATTGGTATCGACAGGTTCGTTGGTATTCTTGACCACCTTCTGCCACTGGTTTCCCACCAGGCTGAAGTCCGCGATGCGGACAGCGATCGTGTCGGTCGCGTTGACAAAGAGTACCCGGATGTACTCGATGTTTTCCTGCGTCGGGGAACCGACCGTACGTTCGTAATCGCGGATGGGAATGCGGAACTGGAACCACCCCTCGTTCCCTCCGCCCACAATGCGGGGATTCCTTTCGCGCAGCGTGTCAAGCGAGAGCTCATACTCGAAGTAGGAGTTTGCCTGATCGCATGCGCCGTTGGAATTCAGGTCTTCCGTATCGGGGATGCGCCCGCTCGGGCCGTCCTTGTTTCCTTCCGTACCGTTGATGTATTCATAGTCCCTCGGTGAAGAGGTCGACTGGTTATTGTAGTAGTAGTCATCGCCGCTCGGGTCGTTCGATAGTGAAGGGTCGATGGCAATCAGGGATGCTCGCTCGGCCCGTTCCTGGGCATCGCTGCGCATGTCAACGCCGATGTCTTCGCCTTCCTGCAGCGTTCCGTTCGGGTATGCGCTCAACACCAGGTCCTCAGAGTTCGGGTCCGAGCCCCTGGCCTTCGGGCCGGCCGGATTCACGCGTTCAGAAATCGCGCCGAGGTCGATCACCATCTTGGCACTCCCATCCTGGGGCGCCTTGTCCACTCGCATCCAGATCTCGATGAAATTGATGTTCTCCTTGGCGAGGTTGATCGCGGAAACCGATAGGGGCTTCATCACCCCGCCCCAGTTCTTCTGCGGCGTCAGCGTGCTACCCAGGTCCGTGCTATAGTTATACGTACCGCGCCGTGTCGGATAGTAACGGAAATCAAGCACCGTCAATTGATTGTTCGCCGGGTTGTTTCCCACCTCCTTGTTTGGATAAACGGCTTTCACCGACACGTCCGTTGGAAGCCGGTTGTACCAGAACATCTTCCCTTTCGAATTCATTTTCGTCGTGTCCGGCGTGAACGGGGGAAAGGAAACCTGATCGGCTGGCGGACTGGCCATGGTCCAGGCATTGAAAGCAATGCCGACAGGAATGGGACGCCGGGAGCCTTCAAAATCGTCGATGTACGCGATCCCCTCTCCGTTGTCGCTCGGGATGGTGCTCTTCTGGGTATTCGGGTCCGGGAGCATGTAGGCCGCTTCGCCCGTGATCTTGAGCTGGGACGGCTCGCGCGTCGCAATCAGCGGCAGGGCATCGAGAGACCGGGTAAGGAACGGAAGGTCGAGACTCGTTTGCCCGTCCACGCCGAGGATCGTGTTATTGCTTGGCTCCTCACCGAGCCGGACCTTGTCGCTCAAGGTCTGCTGGTTCAGGTTCATGATCGTGAAGCCGAAGTTCGTCTGCTGGCTGATGGCAAGGTCCCCGCGTGCGCCCAGCAGGGTCTTGGAAGCGAGTTGGAACAGGTCGTTCTGTTCATACTTGATGGAAAGATTCGCCCCCGGTACGAGAGCCCGATCGTTCTTGATCACCACTTCGCCAAGAATGTAATCCACGGTATAATCGATGTTCTGCGCCAGCGTCCTGCCATCCAGCAGCACCTGGACGCTTCCCTCCACAACGTTGAATCCAAGGGAGTAACGGGACGACGCTTCGCCGGTCGCCTTGCCCCTGATGACATACCGGTTCTTCAGGCTCTGCTGGGCGAACGTTTGCGTCGTGTCGTACACTTCGCTAAAGAGCACGTCCGGGTCGGTGATCGCAATCCCTTTGTCGGTGAAATACTTCTCGATCCCGTCCGCGAACGGCTCGAGCGTCGGGAAGATGATCTCTGCCCTTGCCTGGCTGATGGTTCGCCCGGGTCGGAAATCGAACTGGCCGTCCGGAGTCGCGGTTTGCGCTTCCTCACCCGTGTATTTGTCCAGGCCGAGGACCCGCAGCAAGGGCTCGTTCTGCAAACTGTTTTGGTCTTCTCCCCCCGGGATGCGGCGCACGATGTCCAGCGTGAAGCCCGCTTTCTTGAGATTGCGACCGACCCCCTGAATAGGATAGATGTTCTTGAGCAGCATCTTCCACGCTTTGGGATAGCTCGGGCCGTTGGCGATCAGGTTCCTTGGCTTGACCATCTTCAGAATGAGTTTCCCGGCGGTGGTGTCGGCCTGGTCCCGCGCAAATTCGCCATACTGTTTCGCTCGCCCGCTGATCGCGCCGGCCGTCCGATACGCGATGGCGATGATCTGCTGGTCTCCCACATTTGCATTCATGGAGACAACGCCGAGATAGCCGTCACCGTCAAGTTCATACTGAGTCGGGTCAAGTTTGATGAATGGCCCTACCTCGGCCTGGCCTGGCAATTCCGGGCTGTTCCGCCGCGCATTGCTATAGCCGCTCCCCCGTTCGGGAATATCAATGAAGGCGATCGCCTGTCGCTCCAGGGGATCCGGAATGCTCCCCGTCCGTGAAACCCAGATCTCTTCTTCGACAATCTGATCCTCCTGCATCGGTTCGGTGATCGTCGGGGGATCGGCGACAAAAAACGGCTCATAATACCCTTTGTAGACGCTGTCATTGATGAAGAAGTGATTCGTCGCGTACTCAAAGGCTCGCATTTCGAACGTCTGCTCCTTCGCGCCTCCGGAAACTGCGACTTCCTTGATCTGTCCTTTCTTCTGGGACGCGATCGCTGTCAGCGTCAAGGGCCCCGTCTGGAATTTCGCCTTCACACCGAACAGCGCCTGGCTGCTGCCGATGAACGACGAGGGTGTCTGCAGCGACACGTTACCGGCCTCCACGCTCTGCACGATCTCATCTTCATAGCCGGTGTATTTGATCTTCAGCTGGTTCTCGTACTCGAACGTACGCTGCGTGTTCCAGTCGGCGAGGATGTTGAGTTTGTCGCCGATCGTTCCGTTCACGCCGACCTGCACTTCCTGGCTGAAGTCCGGTTCGTTCCTGCTCTGGTCCAGGTACGAGACGGTGGTCTGATCGGATTGGGTGTTGCGGAATCCGGCTTTGATGTCGACTGAACCGCTGATATTCAGGTTGATAACGGGCTTGCCAAAGATGCTGAAGATCGGGTTCGGCGGAATCGGGATCTGGATCTTGGTGATGTTGCTCAACAACTCGCCGAGGTCGTTGCGCTCGGTGAGCTGTGATGGCTTTCGGGCCTCATCGGCGAATATTTTTCGGCGCTCATGTATCTGCCGCTCCCGGATGTAGTCCTTGAGCGGTATGGAAACCGGGACCTTCACCGCCACTCCTCCGACGGTTTCCTGAAAACGGAGCGTCTGTCCGGTGGAATCAAGCACGAGCTCCCGGCGATAACTCGAGGCCTTGTTCGTCCCGAAGAGCGGATAGGTTCGCCGGGGGAACATGGACACATGCGCGGAATCAGCACGCCGGTAGGTGAACTCCCGCAATCGCGCGGTGGAGTCAAGATAGACAACGTAGGTCGAATCCGTGATTGTCAGAGGGCGAGGCGCCGTGAGCGTGGAATCCCAGAGCGTGGAATCTCGCCCTGTCGAATCCTGAAGGCCAAAACGCATGCCTGTCGTATCCTGACCGCCGTACAACGTGGAATCCCTCCGGCGCATCGCGGACGTATCCTGTTGCCCCAGCTGGGTTGTGTCCCCCGGAAAGAGCCAATTCCGCCCGCGCGTAGTGTCCTGACCTTGCGGTTGATGGGTCATTTCCGATGAAAAGCCCAGAAGCTGCATCGGGGGGAGGATTGGAGAAGATGCCTGTATAATAGTGTCAAGAAGCGTGGCCGGTTCCTGAACCTCCGATTGAGGCAAATCGGCGCTGGCCAGCGGTTCGGGAAAAAGGACCTCTCCCGCGATGTTTTCGGTGAGATGTTCCTGATCCGCAAAAAGAATAGGGTCGGACAGTGTGGGGCTGTCAGCGAGAGGTACACCGGGACTCCAGACGGAGGTCGGATCCGAGGAGTACTCCATGAAGAAGGGAGTAAGCGATGCCGGATCGCCCCGTGAATATCCGGCGGCATTTCTCGGCCAGAAAAGGTAGAATCCCAATCCCAGAATGACGAAGGCAAAATACACCACTCCGGAAAGGGAACCGCCTACGCAAGGCCAATGCCGTTTGGAGGAGGAGTCCAATTCGATTCTCTACTGGTGAACGCTATTGCGAAGGGGTCAGGCTCGTTACAGATCGCAGCACCATCCGGCCGGACCATCCTTCAATCGATAGCAAAAGAGATCGATATTGCACTCCTTCAAAAATGCGGGTTGTAAGGCAAAAATAAAGTAGATAAATCCCAAAGAAAAATCAAGGGAAAGGAATCTGGAAATCCCCCCATATGGCCGACGAGCAGCAAGATCAGGGGAGAGTGCTCCAAAAAGCCGACAGGCAGGCGGGGACCCCCCCTGGGCGGGAAAAGGTGGGCTTGTTCATCATTTTCCATTGGTCAGGTCCTAGATAGGTCCTGACTAAGAGCATGTCAGGACGACAATGATGACTGCAAAGAGAACCAGCCAGCACCCGGCCAGTCGTCCCGCAATGCTCCATTCGGGACCTCTCCCAAGGTGAAGCAAAACAAATGAACGCCAGCAATCTGAGGAAAGCTCACACCGGAGTGACAAAGCATAAGCAGAACAATACCCCCCCTCAAAAAAAACGGGCGACCGGAGAGGCCGCCCGTTTAACTGCGGAACGAACAACGTGCTGCGGAATTACTTCAACATCAACATCTTCTTCACAGTCGAGAAGGAGCCCGCCTGGAGTCTGTAGAGATAGACACCGCTCGCGACCCTGGCGCCATTCTGATCAAAGCCGTTCCAGACCACCGTGTAGGTTCCCGCGCTCATCTGCTGGTTGACCACCGTCTTGACCAGGTTGCCGAGGATGTCATAGACTTCCAGCTTCACCTGCTCGTTCTGCGGCAGGGCAAAGCTGATGGTGGTGGACGGGTTGAACGGGTTCGGATAGTTCTGGTTCAGCGCGAATTCCTTCGGAATATCGCCGGTCGGCTTCACATCCAGCGGATAGGAGCCGAGTGCCTTCTGGAGCAATGCGACAGCGTAGGTGGCGTTGTGAACGCCCATGCTGCCGTCGTTCTTCACAAAGTAGTAATTCCAGATTCCCTGGACGTACTCGGGGTGATCCTTCACCAGGAGCGAATCCTTCGTCATGGTGACCGGCTCGCCCGTCGACGCGTCGATGGGAAGCTGTGCCTTCAGACGGTCGAGGAGGCCCTGGATTTCCACCTGGGTCCCTTCAACCTGGCCATCGGCGTCGTAGTCATACGCAGCCTTGACCTCGTTGAACTCTTCGATCTCGCCATGGCATTCCTTGCAGACCGTGACCCCCTTGAAGCCGTATGTGGTATCGGTCATGGACATGCTGTGGTTGGAAAGGGTGTTATTGCTGCGGACGCGGCCTTGCATGTGGCAGGTGACGCAGCCATC
>JAGDMJ010000085.1 GCA_017860555.1 Bacteroidota bacterium | reverse complement strand
GGCCAGGCGTCGATGTTTCCAGAATGTCGAAGGACGAGGAGGGAAGAGATCTCCGAAGAACCGTATCAGATCCCGGCCAAATTCGCCGGGATGCCTGCCCAGGGCCAGTTCGCACCGGCGATCTGAAGCGAGCGCGTTGATGACAAGCGGATAGGCCGATCCTTTGACCTTTTCAAACAGCAGTGCGGGTTTCTTTTCACGAATCGCCCGGGACGCGATCTCGGTGATCTCCAGGTGCGGATCCACATCGAACGAGACGCGGTGCAGCTCTCCGACGGATTCAAGGTACCGGGCAAAGTCTCCGAAAGTTTGGAAGGTGGTCTTCATCGATCATTGCCACCGATGAACACGGGTCGGAACAGAGATCGCGATCACGTATGGACCCCGATCCCCGATTCTGGCTGCTGACGGCGTCCTCCTATCCAAAGTCTTCGCTCCTCCATCCTTTCCCCGTTCTCACTCCCAGTTGAGCGAGAACCCGGTCGGTGAACGCACCCACGTACGCGTCCACAGTTCCGGGAAGATAATACATCGGGGGGGAGATGGGCATGATGATCGCGCCGTAGGACGAGAGCCTGGCACATTGCTCCAGCGAGACTGTGGAAAGCGGCGTTTCGCGCACGCAAATGATCAGTTTGAAGCGCTCTTTGAGGCAGACCTGTGCCGTCCGGGTGATCAATGTGTCGCCAATCCCTGACGCGATCTTTCCGATGGTCGATGTCGAAGCCGGGATGATGACGAACGCATCCATCGCATTCGAACCGGACGCTGTGGGCGCCGTGAGATCATCGTCGGAAAACGAACGGGTGACATACGGCTTCAGTTCCTTCTCTCCCATGTTCAGCTCGTCGCGCAACAACACTTTCCCCCATGAGCTGACGATCAGGTACTTTTTGTCCGGGCATTTCCTGAGAAAATCCAGAGCAAAAACGGCACCGGAGGAACCGGTGATGCCAACGACCGTTCTCATGTCCAGACCCCCACGATGACCATGGCGAACACCGTGAATCCGGCCACCGCATTGATCTTGAAGAACGCCAGTTCCACGTCCTCCGCCTTTTTTTGTTCAAGGTAGAGCAGGTAGCCGGTAAGAAGCAGCAGGGGAAGCGCAAGCAAGGAGAAGATGGAATAGAAGAAGAGCACGATCAGGAGAAGAAAGGCGACACCGTGCAGGTACGCCGAATACCGGAGAGCACGTTCTTTCCCGAACCGCGACGGGAAGGAATAGAGTGATTCCCTTCGGTCGAACTCCTCGTCGAGTGTCGCATAAATGATATCGAACCCCGCCACCCAGAACAGCGTAAACAGCGAAAGGAGCGCTGGCGCGATGAGGCTGGTGAATGACGGGGACATGGCGAACCAGCCTCCGAGCGGACCCATCGCAAGACCCAGTCCTACACCGAAGTGGGCAAGAGGCGTGTATCGTTTCATCGTCGGATAGATGACGAAGATGAGCAACGGGAGTGGCGACATGATCAGGCAGAAGGGAGAGATCAGATACGCCGATCCAAAGTAGAGTGTGAGTCCCGCGATCATGACCCAGCTTGCCTCCCAGAGCGTCATCCTGCCGCTGGGCAGGTCGCGCATTGCCGTGCGCGGGTTCCGTTTGTCGATGTTCCGGTCGATGATGCGGTTCAGGGCAAAGGCGACGGTCCTTGCTCCGGTGGCCGCTGTCAGCACCAGGATCAGAATGCTGGCCGGGGGGATCGTTCCACGCGATGCCAGCAACACGCCGCTGTAGATCAGCGGGAGAGAAAAGAGCGTGTGTTCGATCTTGACAAAGGAAAAGTAGCGCTTCATCACTCCCACTCGATCGTTGCGGGTGGTTTGGAGCTGATATCGTACACCACCCTGTTGATGCCCCGGACCTCGTTGGTGATCCGCGAGGAAATACGCGCCAGCACGTCATGGGGAAGGCGGAACCAGTCGGCCGTCATGCCGTCGATGCTCGACACCGCGCGCAGTGCGACCGTGTACTCGTATGTGCGGCCATCGCCCATGACACCCACCGACTTCACGGGGAGCAGCACGACAAACCCCTGCCAGATATCCCGGTAGAGGCCGGCGGCGCGGATCTCTTCGGTGAAGATCACATCTGCCTCGCGGAGCAAGGCCAGGCGCTCGGTCGTGATCTCGCCCAGGATGCGGACGGCGAGGCCGGGCCCCGGGAACGGTTGCCGCCAGATCATCTCGTCGGGCAGGCCCAATTCGGCGCCAACCGCACGGACCTCGTCCTTGAACAATTCCCGGAACGGCTCGATCAGCGTCAGATGCATTTTCTCGGGGAGTCCGCCGACGTTGTGATGGGTTTTTATCGTCACCGACGGGCCCCGGAATGATGTCGACTCGATGACGTCGGGATACAGGGTTCCCTGCGCGAGGAATTCCACCTGTCCTATCTTTTTCGCTTCCGCCTCGAACAGTTCGATGAAGAGGTTGCCGATGATCTTCCTTTTTTTCTCCGGATCCACGACATCGCGCAGGCGCTCAAGGAAAAGCCCGGTCGCATCGACGTAATCGAGATCGATCTTGTAGGTATCGCGGAACATCTTGAGGACCTGCTCCGACTCCCCTTTCCTCATCAATCCGTTGTTGATGTGGATGCACTTCAGCTGGTCTCCCACTGCCTGGTGAAGCAGGACCGCTGCCACGGATGAGTCGACGCCGCCACTCAAGGCGCAGATGACTTTGCCTGCCCCCACGCGAGCCCTGATGTCGGCAACCGCGCCTTCGATGAATGAAGATGGGCTCCACCCCCCATTGCAGCCGGAGATGGTGTAGAGGAAATTCCGGAGGATCTCTTTCCCCCTGGGGGTATGCACCACCTCGGGGTGGAACTGCACTCCGAAAATCCTCTTCGCTCTGTTGCGGATGGCGCAAATCGGCGCGTTGTGGGTATGGCCGATCGGCTCGAATCCCTGAGGGATTCGGGTCAGGTGGTCGCCGTGGCTCATCCACACTCTCAGCCCGCTGCCATTTTCGGACCGGACGCCTGCGAAGAGGTCGCTGTTGTCATCGATGGAGAGTTCAGCCTGGCCGTATTCCCGCCGAGCCGCCCGATCCACCTCGCCTCCCAGTTGGAACGCCATCAGTTGCAGTCCGTAGCAGATTCCCAGGATGGGTATGCCAAGGTTCCAGATTTCCGGAGAGGAGATAGGCGCACCTGGTTCGTAGGTGCTGTGGGGGCTTCCGGACAGGATGATGCCCTTCGGGTTCAGCGCCCGGATCTTCTCAAGGGAGATAGAGAAAGGATGAAGTTCGGAAAACACTCCGAGTTCGCGAACACGCCGGGCGATAAGCTGCGAGTACTGGGAACCATAGTCAAGTACGAGAACGAGTTCGGAATGCTGCATACGATCGGAGTGTAAAGAATTTCCCCCAATATAGGCAATTTTCGCATGGCAAACAATCGCAGCGGCGAGACGACTGGTTCCCCCGTCCGTCAGTCACATGCCATATCGCAGCCGAAATGCGCTCGGGTGCGCGGGCCGTTCGGCGGTCACCTCGGGATGATCGTCCCCTCCGAACCTGCACACTCGCCGGCTAAAGCCTGCACGATCGACAACACGTTGTTGAAACCAAGATCGATGCGCTCGACCTTGAAAGCGGCCGTACCCGGCAACGGGGACGGCCGCCGTCCACAGAAAGCTATTTCCGCCGCGACGCGCGCTTCCGCTTGTTCTTCTTCAGCATCTCGTCGAGGAGATCCGCAAGGTCAGGCTTCGTGGTCTCGGCGAGCGAGTACTGCACCCGAACAGAGGGCTTATCGATCTTGATGATCCGCCGCAGGTCGATGGGGGTCCCGATGATGACAGCGTCGCACGGCACTCGATTGATCGTCGTTTCCAGATCCTTCACCTGGCCGTCGCCATATCCCATCGCGGGCAACAAAATGCCTGTCGCCGGATATTTCACATAGGTTTCCGCAATGGTCCCTACAGCATAGGGACGCGGGTCAATGACCTCGCTGGCGCCATACAATCGCGCGGCAATCGTTCCCGCACCGTATTTCATCTCACCATGCGTGAGCGTCGGGCCATCCTCGATCACCATGACCCGTTTCCCCCGGATGATCTCGGAGTCTTCCACCATGATCGGCGACGCCGCAAGCACGATCTGAGCGCGCGGGTTCACCTCGATCACGTTTGCCACGACCGTGTCGATGTTCTCCTTTGACGCGGAATCCACTTTGTTCACCACCACGACGTCGGCAAGGCGAAGGTTGGTCTCTCCGGGGAAGTACGAGATCTCATGCCCCGGCCGGTGCGGGTCCACGACGGTAATAGTGAGATCGGGTCGAAAGAATGAGATGTCGTTATTGCCGCCGTCCCATACGATCACATCAGCTTCTTTCTCTGCCTGCCGAAGGATAGCCTCGTAGTCGACGCCCGCATAGATGATCGTCCCTTCCACGATATGCGGTTCATACTCCTCCATCTCTTCCACCGTGCAGTGGTAGGTATGAAGGTCGTCGATGCTCGCGAACCGCTGCACCTTCTGTTTGACGAGGTCGCCATACGGCATCGGGTGACGCACCGCCACCACCCGCGCTCCCTGACTCCGCAAATGCGAGCAGACCTTACGCGAGGTCTGGCTCTTCCCCGATCCCGTGCGAACCGCCACGACCGCTACGACCGGCACCCTCGACTCGAGCATGGTCTGCTTCGCGCCAAGCACCTTAAAATCAGCGCCATGGGCCATCACCAGCGCGGCACGCCGCATCACATGCCCGTACGACACGTCCGAGTACGCAAAGACCACTTCATCCACCTTGAGCTTTCCGATCAATCGGGGAAGGTCGGCCTCCGGATAGATCGGAATCCCTTGCGGATAGAGGGATCCTGCAAGCTTTGCCGGATATTTGCGCCCGGCGATGTTGGGAATCTGCGTGGCCGTGAATGCCACGACCTCGTATTTCTTGTTCCCGCGATAGACAGTATTGAAATTATGGAAGTCTCTTCCTGCAGCCCCCATGATCAAGACTCGAGTTCTGGGCATCAACTACCTCCTGGCAAAAACACACATGAACATTATGACGCAGACGTGACAATATGAGTTCCGGCTTTCCCCTCCACGGCATCGACAAGGTGTCCGCTGTTCGTAATGACCGCATCCTTGCCTCCCCGTTCCAGGAACTTCAGCGCTGCGGTGATTTTCGGTCCCATGCTGCCCGCCGGAAATTGCCCTTCCTGAAGATAGCGGCGGCACTCATCAGCCGTCAACAGGTCCAGCGGACGTTGAGACGGTTTTCCGTAATTCAGAGAAACACGATCCACATCGGTGGCAATGGCAAACACGTCGGCGTTGAGCTGACTCGCGAGGATGGCCGATGTCTGGTCCTTGTCGATGACGGCCTCGACCCCTTTCGTGATATCGTGGTCGTTGAACACCGGCACTCCTCCCCCGCCGGCGGCGATCACCACCAGGCCGCGGTCCACGCATGCGCGGATGGCATCCAGTTCGATGATCTCCACCGGCTCGGGCGATGGGACAACGCGACGGAATCCCCTTCCAGGGACTTCGACGATCGTCCAGTCGAACAGATCGCGGTAGCGGGCCGCGACGTCTTTCGTATACCATGGGCCAATGGGTTTCGTCGGGTTCTTGAACGCCGGGTCGTTCTTGTCAACAAGCACCTGAGTCACCAGCGAGACCACCGGGGTCTTCAGCCCCTCCTGCTGCAGCATCTGCCACATGGCATATTGCAGGACGTAACCGATCTCTCCCTGCGTATTCGCGACACAGCAATCGAGCGGAAGGCGGTACGCGTACGCGGCGGCAAGCTCAGACCGTGTTAATGCCGCCCCCACCTGCGGGCCATTCCCGTGCGTCAACACCACACGGTGCCCGGCACGCAGAAGCCGCACCACCGCAGCGGCAGTGTCAACGGCATTTTCGAACTGCTCCTGTGCCGTCCCCTTCTGGTTCCCTCTGATCAGGGCGTTTCCTCCGACCGCGACGAGCACCAGCATCGGCATTCTCAATCTCTCAGCAATTCAAACATGATCGCCTTCTGGACGTGAAGCCGGTTCTCTGCCTGCTGGAAAACCACCGAATTGGGCGAATCGATGATTTGATCCGTCACTTCTTCCCCCCGGTGTGCCGGCAGGCAATGCATGAAGAGCGCCTCCGGATCGGCCATGGAGAAGAGCGCGTTGTTCACCTGGTAAGGCGCGAAGACTTTCCGTCGCGCTTCTGCTTCGCCTTCCTGTCCCATGCTGGCCCAAGTGTCCGTGTAGACCATGTCGGAATCACGAACTGCTTCTCCCGGCTCGGCTGTCCATTGAACCGTCGCGCCGGTGCTCTCGGCGATCTCCCGCGCCCGCTGCATCAGTTCCCCCGCGGGCTGATATGCCTCGGGGGTCGCCACATAGAAGGTGGCACCAAGCTTCGCGGCCGTCAGGATCAGCGAGTGCGCGACGTTGTTACCGTCGCCGACATAGCAGAGCTTCAGCTTCTTCAGATTCTTCTTGCACTCCCGGATCGTGAAGAAATCCCCCAGTGCCTGGCAGGGATGTTCAAGATCGGTGAGGCCGTTGATGACGGGGATGGCGGCATATTCCGCAAGCTTCGTGCAGATGTCATGCCCGAACGTCCGAATCATGATCCCGTGCACCATCCGCTCCAGGTTCTTCGCCACGTCGTACACCGATTCCCGCTTTCCCAGGTTGATGTCAGCGGGAGTCAACAACAGCGAGTCGCCGCCGAGCTGTTTGATGCCGACGGTGAACGTCGTCCTCGTGCGCAATGATGGCTTCTCAAAAATCAACGCCATCATCTTGCCATCCAACGCCCTTCTGTATTTCCTCGGACGGGCCTTCATGTCCGCGGCCACTTTGAAAAGCGATTTGATCTGTTCAGGCGTGAAGTCGTCGACAGATAGGAAGTCCTTCCCGCGGAAGGCCTGTTTTCGTCCCGCAGTCTTCGTGACTCTTTTCAATGGAGTCCTCCTTCGATTAAAGGAATTTCTGGAGTTTGGCACCGCAACGGTCAAAATGCGTGCCCGGGGCGACCCTAGTTTAAACATTTTAAACCTCATTTTCTGCTGTTTTTTGGTCTTTTTTTCTTAACTTTAGGAAATTCGAGGTTTAAGTAACGCAAACAGCAATCGGGAATAAGAAAAATCATGAAGGTTGCCTTCCAGGGGGTTCATGGAGCTTACAGCGAGATGGCAATTCTCGGGCTCCTGGGGAAAAAAGCGAGCACAATTCCAATGGATACCTTTGCCGAGGTCTTCCAGGCCGTTGAGCAACACAGGGCGGATCGGGGGCTGATCCCCATAGAGAACTCCCTGGCGGGAAGCATCCATCAAAACTATGATCTCCTACTTTCCCACAACCTCCACATTATCCAGGAGACCCACCTCCGCATCGAACATGTGCTGATGTGCCACCCCTCGTCCACGATGGCTCGGCTGAGAGAGGTCCGGTCACACCCTCAAGCACTCGCGCAGTGCAGCAGGTTCTTCGAGCAACATCGGCGGCTAAAGGAAGTTGCATTCTACGACACGGCAGGCGCTGCAAAGTCCATCATGGAATCCGGCAGTCTGGAAACGGGAGCAATTGCCAGCATGCACGCAGCCCGCCTCTACGGCCTGTCAGTGCTGAAACGGAACCTTGAGAACGAGAAACACAACTATACCCGCTTCCTTCTGATCTCCCGCACGCCATGGAACCCCCGGTCGGGGGTCAGGACAAAGTGCAGCATCGCCTTCCGCCCCATCCTGAACAAGCCGGGAATTCTGTTCCGCATCCTGGGTGTTTTCTCTTTGAGGGATATCGATCTTCTGAAGATCGAGTCCCGACCCGACCCGCGTTCCCCCTTTGAATATCTTTTCTATCTGGATCTCGCGGGAAACCCGAAGGAGCCGAAGGTTGCGAAGGCTCTCGAACACCTCAAAGAGGTCGTTACGCACTTCCGCCTTCTCGGTGCTTATCCGATGGGAAAAGGAAAATTCTACGGCGGACGGGGGAAGAGAGGGAAGAGGGGAGAGTGAAGATGGAAGAGGAAAGAGCATGGGTGGGAACAGCGAACCGGGAAGAGTGAAGATGGAAGAGGAAAGAGCGTGGAGGGGAACAGCGAACCGGGAAGAGGGAAGCATGGGAGCCATGAAGGGAAGAGGAGCCGCGTTCAACCCGCCGAACAGGTTCGAACAACTGATCTACCAGCCTCTCGACATTCAGCTGGACTACGAAGACGAGCGCCCGCCGTTTCGCACCCACTTCTTTGACGATACTTCCCGGACAATTCTGGCCAAGAACGACAGCCCCGACATCTCTTTCACGTACAGCATCAATCCGTACCGCGGCTGCGAGCACGGGTGCGTCTACTGCTATGCCCGTCCCTCGCACGAGTACCTTGGGTTCTCCGCCGGCCTCGATTTCGAATCGAAGATCATGGTCAAGCGGAACGCTCCCGGACTGCTGGAAGCGGCATTCCGCAAGAAGAGCTGGGTACCGCAGACGGTAACGATTTCCGGGAACACCGACTGCTATCAACCAGCTGAGCGTTTGTTCCGGCTTACACGCGGGTGTCTCGAAGTCTTCCAACGATTCCGCAACCCGGCCGGCATCATCACGAAAAATGCCCTCATTCTGCGTGACCTGGACCTTTTGCAGGAGATGGCACGGCTGAACACCGTTCACGTGTTGATCTCCATGATCACGCTGGATCCCGATCTTGTCCGCACGATGGAGCCGCGCACTGCGTCGCCGGGATCAAGGCTCCACACGATCAACGAACTGGCAAAGCACAACATTCCCGTTGGCCTCAACCTGGCGCCTGTCATCCCCGGCCTCACTGATCAGGAAATCCCGGCATTGCTCAAGGCAGCGGCCGACAACGGCGCGACAGCCGCCGCGTTCTCTGCGGTCCGCTTGCCGGGAGCAGTGGAACCTCTCTTCATCGATTGGATCAAAAGGACGTTCCCCGACCGCGCCGAGAAAGTGCTCAACAGGATACGAAGCACTCATGAAGGGAAGCTGAACGACTCGCGATTCGGAAGCAGGATGACCGGCAAAGGGCAGATCGCGAAAGTCATCAACGATCTCTTCACGCTTCATGCTTCGCGGCACGGTCTCGACAAAGGATGGGATGAACTGGCCACGAAGCACTTCCGCCGAGACGCGAATGAGCAGGGCGAGCTGTTCTAGCAATTCGATTTCCTTCACAGAGAATGTTTTGTCGATCGGGTGGCAGCGCTCACGCGGTGAGAGAAGCATCGAGCCACACAATGCACAAAAAAAATGAAAAACCCTTCTGCGACTTTTGCGCAATGTGTGGCTCGCCGTTCTTGATCTCCAAGACTCTTCTCTCTCCGTCCCGAAGAGAGCTTGGGGACAACACGGCGCTGGCTGGTTCTATTTTGCACCCCTCCTTGTCGTCCTGAGAAACTTCTTGTGCATTGTGTGCCTCACCTCTGTGCGTGTTGCGGTTCACGCACAGATCAGTGATCCTTTGTGAATCTTCGCCTTTCTCCGTATATTTTTTGAATCATTGGTTTTCTTCCCCCCATTCGGAATATCTAAGGACTTAAAGCATGTCTTCTGACTCAGAGACGATTCTCTCCTTCTCGCGCAGACACATCGGACCCGGACCCGAGGCTTCACTGAAGATGCTCCAGGTGCTCGGCTATCTTTCTCTTGATGCGTTCGTGAACGACGTCGTTCCCAGGTCTATCCGCCAGGCACAGCCGTTGACGACGGGCGAACCCGTTGGAGAGTATGACCTGCTCATCCGGCTCAGGGAGATTGCGGCGCACAACAAGGTCTGGCGTTCGTTCATTGGCATGGGGTACCATGATACTGTGACTCCGCCGGTTATCCTTCGCAATATCCTGGAAAACCCGGGATGGTACACCGCGTACACTCCGTATCAGGCCGAAGTCGCGCAGGGACGCCTGGAGGCTCTGTTGAACTTCCAGACGATGGTCGCGGAACTGACCGCCTTCACGGTCGCCAATGCTTCTTTGCTTGACGAGGGAACCGCCG
>JAGDMJ010000084.1 GCA_017860555.1 Bacteroidota bacterium | reverse complement strand
ACGACGGTTTCGACGTATGACATTTCCTCGACAGTCCAGCCGTTTACGTACGGGAACACGATTACCAGTACGACTCTGCATTACTACACGAACAAGTGGGACAGTGTGTCCATGAGCGGCGCCGGCAACGTGAAAACCGCTTCCATTCCCGGCCAGCCATACGGCTCCCTGGTGAAGTACTACGTGTCGGCTATTGACAATGCCGGGTTCCGGACCACGGATCCGCAGAACGCTGAAGCCGCGGTCCCGAGCGTTTATTCGTTCTATGTGTATCAGCCGAACGTTCAGACCCTTGACTTGACGTTCGAAGAAGGTCCAGGGCATGCGCCGATAGATCATTCCCCAAGCAACTCCACCGTGGTTCTTCCGGGCCGCATTCCGGACTACGCTACAGATGCCAAAGAGGGAAGCTACGCATTGAAACTGGTCTACACGGGCTGGGGAACGGCTCCGGGAGCACCGGTTCCTTCAGTGGACTCAAACTGGGTCGAAGTGGCTTCGCCGTTCCTCTCGGCCGAGGAATTCAGTCTTAGCGCCTGGCTGAAGCCCGATTCTCTGATCCACGCCATCCGTGTGATCAACCTGCCCGGTGACTCCACGGATTATTTCAACAATAACTACGAGATCGAGATCCGCTCGCTGACGGGTGGCTTTGGATGGGTGGGACGCTACAGTTCGCCGGATGGGACATTGTATAGCCTCCAGTGTCCCACTCCAATCGTCCCGCACAAATGGTATCACCTGATCTGGGAACGCAGAAGTGTCACTGCAGACACGGGGATTGTGGCTCTTGTTGTCCGGGATGAGAACGATGATCTCCTGTGGACGGGGCAGATCACTGGTGCAAAGCCCCCGTTGATGGGCGGTTCCAGGACTCCTCCGGGTGCCCGGCTCCGTGTGGGACGTGGCAATCCGAACAGCGCCGACTGGTACGGTTTCATTGCTCCGTTCCAGGGAGAGATCGATAAGGTGACGGTGTACAATTATGCTCAATCGGGAGTTACAGGTGTCGGTCCGATTCCCGCATCGTTGCCGGGCGTGTTCGCACTGGATCAGAACTACCCGAACCCGTTCAACCCCTCGACCAAGATCCATTTTGAAATACCGAAGGCGGCAACTACATCGCTGGTCGTGTACGATATGCTTGGCCGTAAGGTGAAGACAATCGTGAACGATCACATGCACGCCGGCGGTCATGATGTGACATGGTATGGCGTTAATGACCGTGGTGCGCAGGTAGCGAGCGGGGTCTATTTCTACAAGCTCACCTCCGGATCGATGTCCAAGATCCTCAAGATGATGTTGTTGCGGTGAGTGTCCTTTCCTTTGCCAGGGGTGGGCGCGTTGCCCGCCCCCGGCGGGTATTCAGCAGATCTCAATGATTACGGAGAGCCGGCAATGCTCAAGGCACGCATCTGTCTCAGTGCGGTTGCGATCACGTTCCTCATCATTCTTGGAGGGTGCACGACGGGCGTCGATCCGTCACCGCACCCGGGGATCCTTCGCGTGGTACTGACCTCCAAGCAGACTGATACCATGCTGGTCATCTCGAGTGACACGACGAAGTTCTCCCGCTGGGATGAGTTCTGGGCCAGGGTGTACGGGGGGAGGGTATACCAGGGCGACAACTACGCAAGCCTCTATGCTACGACGAGCATGGATCGTATTACGTCGGTATCCCAGAATATGCTTGCACGCGAGTGGCTCGATGGCACTCCGATCACAATTCGTGACACAGCGACGATTACCCCCCAGAACAGCCGATATCGCGAAGGGACCGTGTTCGAGTTTTATGCCCCGCCGGGGACGTACGACCGGCTTGACTTTGCACTGACCGCGACGGAAGTGGCAACCTATATACCCAAGATCTATATCAACCCGGTAGTGCTTCCGCCGGGGGTCCCTGCCGTCATGTCCTTCCCCGGTTCGTATACATTGCAGGAGGACCGGACTACAGTGGTAGAGGTGGAAATCGCTCCTTTCGAGTCGTTGCTCCGCTTCCAGGATTCTTTCCTGTTCAACAGAAAAATGCAAATCATCAGCGTCACGATGCTCTAAGTGGACAGATACCCTATGAACCGTTTGTTCGGCTACTTTGCAGTAGCCCTCGTCATGATCCTGATGTTCGCGGTAGCCAGCTGCGAGCGGCCAACCGAGCCCCCTCATGCCAACAATCCGCCCGACACCAAGCTGGCGAACATCCCGAAGGACAACGACACGGTCTTCGCCCTTGTCACGCTCTTCTGGGATGGTGGAGATTACGATGGCTACATTACGCGCTACCAATACCGGTATTTCACCTATCATCTGCTCCCCGGAACAGGTCAATGGATATTGTTCGATTCCACCGGCTGGAGAGATACCACGGGCTCGACGGTCACCATCCCCTTCAATTCCACCGACAGTCTGAACAAACAGGAATTCTATGTGCGCGCCATAGATAATGATGGGAATATCGATCCCACGCCGGCACAGAAGCTCCTGACCACGACCCGTACGGCGCCTCCTGTTACAAAGCTTATTGCCCCCGTCAAGAACGCAAATGTGCTCGTCTCGCAACACATCACCGACTGGTGGCCGGGATTGAATTTGGTCTTCAATGCCAAAGACCAGGCGAAGGAAGGCGCCATTGTGGAGTACGCGTGGTCAGTGGATGGAGGCGCCTGGACGTGGGTTACAGATACCTCGCTGTATCTTCCCCCTGCGGTGTTCAAGGAGCCATTGAACGGGCCCCACACCGTCAAGGTCACTTCGCGCAACAACACGAATCTGGTGGATCCGGTGGGGGACTCAGCCCTCGTCACCTTGATTGTCCCAACGTTTGAGAAATCGGTTCTGATCATCGATGAGACCGACGAGTTCAACTCACCGTTCGTCACGATGAGAGTTTCCGACGCGACGGTTGACAGTTTCTATGCGAGGGTGTTTCCGGGAGCGGAAAGCTGGGATTTCAAAGCCAAGGGAATGCCCCCCCGGGATGTCCTCTCGCACTACAAACTCCTTGTCTGGCATGCCGATGACGTGCCAGTAAGCAGGCCGCACAAGATCTCGGACCCGGCAAACATCGCGATCTTCACCGACTACCTGAAAGTAGGGGGAAAGTTCCTTATGAGCGGCTGGAGAATCCTGAAATCGTTCGCGTACTACAATAATTTCCCGTATGCCTTTCCCCCGGGGTCGTTTGTGTATGACTACCTGCACATCTACACTGCGGATGAGACGGATGTGGTGGGCGATTGCACCGGCGGAAAGGGAAAGCCCGGTATCACATCGGACTTCGCGGTGGACTCCGTCAAACTGGCGATCTCTCCGTACAACGGCAAACTCGGATGGGTCAACCTCATTATCAAGCCGGCCGGGTTTACCGATGTGCTGTACGCGTACGTGAACCGCGACGACAGCCCCAACCCCACATACCGCGGGAGGGGAATGGCCCTGCGCTACTACGGCACGGTCTATGACGCCGTCGTGCTGGGCTTCCCGATGTACTTCGTCGTCGAAGCGGATGCAATCGTGATGGCGGAACAGATTCTCCGGAACCTCCATGTTAACTGAGGAGTGTGTCATGATCAAGAGGCTCGTCCTCCTAAGGAGGACACTCGTTGTTGCTATCGTGGCGATTCTCATGCTTGATGCCGGAACCGTTCTCGCCGGAGATACCGGGAAGATTTCCGGGACGGTTCGGGACAAGCGCACCGGCGAAGCGTTGATCGGGGCAATCGTCTCTGTCAAAGGGACGAACCTCGGAGCGTCGACGGACATCGATGGGTTCTATTACATCCTGCGCGTTCCCCCCGGGATCCATGAACTTCAGGTGAACCTCGTGGGGTACAGCAAGACCACGATCAACAACGTGCGAGTCCAGAATGATCTGACGGCCGAAATCGCCATCAAGCTCGAGCAGTCGGCAGTGGAACTGTCGGAAGTGACGGTGACCGCCGAGCAGAAACTGGTGCAGAAGGATGTCACCTCCACGCGCCGGACTGTTTCGCGTGAGACCATCCAGTCAACTCCCGGAATGGAATCCGCTACCGATGTCTTCAAACTGCAGGGCGGAGCCATTCTTTCCGCCACGCCTCCCACCTTGCGGCTTGCAAACGGCACCCAGATACAGGTACGGGATCAGAGCCTGAAAGACGTCCACATCCGCGGAGGCCGAGGCGGTGAGATCCTCTATATGGTCGACGGCATGCCTGTCACCCACCCGATCTATGGCGGCCGGAGCGTGGTGGACTTGAACCTCGTCGATGTTGAGAACGTTGAGCTTCTCACCGGCGGGTTCAATGCCGAATATGGCCAGGCACAATCCGGTGTCGTGAACATCAGCACGCGCAGTGGCGGCGACACGTACAAGGGAGGAATCGACTACAATACCGATCGGTGGGAGGTTTTTGGGACGTCGGAGAAGACGGACTACGCTTCGATCTATTTCAGCGGCCCGGAGCCCATCACCCAAACACTCCTTCCTGCCATCGGCCTCAACTTGCCGGGCCGAATAGCATTCTTCCTGTCCGGCAACTTGAATCTGACAAATACTCCGTATAACAATCAACGCACACGCAGCCAGATCAGAATCCTCGGCATGGATGTGACCGAACGTCAGGAGAATGACCGGAATCTCAATGGCAAGTTGACATGGGACATGACCGGGCAGCACAAGTTGGCGCTGAGCTATCACGGGGCCTGGAAGAAGTGGAGTGATTTTGACTGGCAGTGGCGGGACTTTCCGGACAACACCTCCGATTGGAGACGGGTCAATCATGCGGCCACCGCGCTCTTCAATCACGTGCTCTCCTCGTCCAGCTACTACACGCTCAATTTCGGCTACCTTGGAGTTCAATACAGAGGCTCCCGCAACGGGATGACCCCGCCAGACTACTGGATTGTTGACAGCACAGGGCAGCTTGTCTCCACTGTGAATGCCCCGCAGATCGATCCGGGCTCCGGGTTTTATGACGGGGAGGGTGTCGATGCCATCTGGCGCGATGACAAGACAAACACATACACGTTCAAGGGCGATTTCACGTCCCAGGTCCACTCGGCTCATCTGTTGAAGACCGGGGTGGAATTCCAGTACAATGACATCAGTTACGTCGATATCCAGGACGGGGCAACGAAGCTCTCCCGTTATGGGCAGGGTATCGATTCCATCCCGCCGCCCGGCCCGTACCCGGAATTCGGGCAGAACCGCTGGGTCTTCCATGTGAAGCCGATCATTGGATCGGTCTACGTGCAGGACAAATTCGAACTTGAATATCTCGTGTTGAATGCCGGCGTCCGGGTGGACTATTTCTACAAAGGCAAAACCGTGATGGATCCACTCTGGAAGGATCTCTGGACCCGGTCCACGGGATTGCCTGCCGATTGGAAAGCGTCAATGTACAAGTTCAGCCCGCGGTTTGGCGTGTCGTTTCCAATTTCGGAAAACACGGTGGTGTTCTTCTCCTACGGCCACTTCAACCAGCTTCCCGAGCTCCAGTACTTCTACCGGGACCCGTACAGCGGCGCATTTGCCGGCAATCCGAAACTGGAGTATGAACAGACCATCCTCTACGAGTTCGGAGCGACCCACCAGATCTCCGACTACTGGGTGATTGATGTCAAAAGCTACGCCAAGGACATCTCAAAACAGGTTGGAACAACGACCGTGTATGGTTCCGAAGGGATCCCCGTCCAGCTTTACGACAACAAGTCATACGGCCGCGCGCGCGGCCTGGAATTTGAATTGAGCAGAAGCTATGCAGACTACTTCTCTGCGAAGGGGACATATACGCTCCAGTGGGCGACAGGGTATTCCTCCTCCGCATTTGATGATTACATCCGGTCGCAGAATAACTTCCCTTACCCCATCCGCGAGAGGCCGGTCGGCTGGGATGTTCGCCAGCAGCTAATCTTGCAGGGTACGCTCGCCGCGCCCCCTTACCAACATCCGTCGCTCTTCGGGCTTCCGTTGCCGGACGACTGGAACCTGACGTTACTCTTCCGGTGGTCCACCGGCCAGCCATATACGCCGGGGGATGCAACGTTGACTCCTGTTGAGAGCCAGAAGAGGGAAATGACCGCAACGGGTCCCAACACCTCGCAGACCGACCTGAAGTTCCAGAAAGGGTTCATGATCGGGCCGATCCACCTGGCGCTGACGATCGATATCTTCAATATCTTCAATGAAGACAACGTGCAGACCGTCAGCTCGGCGTACGGCTTCAATCCTTGGACCGGCAAGCCCTATCGCTATAGTGATGTGGAGAAGCCGCAGCCGAATTTCTACGACTATTATTCTATCCAGAGCCTGACGAACCCCTACGTCCTGAGCCAGCCCCGTTGGACGAAGCTTGGTCTGCGGATAGATTTTTGAAAACCAGGAGA
Source organism: Bacteroidota bacterium (assembly GCA_017860555.1). Taxonomy (GTDB): domain Bacteria; phylum Bacteroidota; class Ignavibacteria; order UBA10030; family UBA6906; genus JAGDMJ01. The sequence goes on along the minus strand of JAGDMJ010000084.1, from coordinate 3,626 downwards.
CAGACTACTCTCATGCCGACACGCTCTAGAATATGGCTTCTTCTTGCAATCGGGATCGTTTGCGGTGTCTCTTCCCTCCGTGCGCAGTTCACCACGCTGAGCTGGAAACTGACTACGGTAGGGAAGGTTCGCCAGGTGCTGACCAACATGGGGACACTGAGCCCCGCACAGACCCGCTATCCCGGGCTGATCCTTTGTGAGTTCCCTCCGGGGAGTAATGAAGAACATCTCTTTCAAGGCGGGATCTGGATCGGCGCGATCACGCCCGACGGTGATACGCTCCTTTCGGAGACTCAGTCCCACTATGGTTTTAACGAGTTTTTCCCCTCGACCGAGAAATGGGACACGATCTGGACCGTGTCGAAAGGAGATACAGCGCAGATCCCTTACTGGCCGGACTATGTTGCCGTGTCGGATCAGGATTTCGTTTGCCGCTACAATGACTACAACCTGCTGAATGTCCAGGGGCACACGCCGCTGTATGTCGAAATCGTTCAGACGACATATTCGTGGGGCTCTGGCCAGCTCAGCGAATTTCTTCTGCATACGTACTATATCATCATAAAAAAGATCCCGCTGAAAGACGCCTACATCGCGTTCTGGATGCACAGTTCGGTGGGAAGCGTCAATGCAACGGACAACTTTATCGATGAATACACGCGCTATTATCCGAAGTACCACATGGGTGTCGCTGAAGACAGTCCGGCAGGGAGCGACGGCAGATCTTATAGCCCGATCGGATTCAGTGTCATGACCCCCTCGGATACGACGCTGCGCTGGTCATGGAACTATTTTGAGCATGAAACTCTCCCTTCGCGTGGTCAGCCTGTGTACAGGGTGATGAGCAGCGGCAATATCATGCCCGACCGCCTTGACCCGGCGCGTGCGCACGAGATCCTCGCATTCGGCCCGCACCAGCTGCGTGTCGGCGACACACTGAAGGTTGAAATGGCGGAAGTGTTCGGTAACGGAATCGACGGAATGTTGAAAAACGTTGAGTACCTGCAATTCCTCAAGGCAAAGGACTTCCGCGTTCCGTCGCCGCCACCGCGCCCGGTTCTCAGGGCGACAGCGAAGAGCCACGAGATCCACCTCGATTGGCAACCGCAGCCCGGCGACGTTAATCCGGAGACCTATTCGGACCCGTACCGGGGTGATACGATCACACAACCATTCGAAGGATATCGCCTCTACAAAAGCACAAAAGGCCCCACCGGTCCCTGGACGCTGCTGGCCGACTTTGATAAACCTGGCGATATTGACGGGCCCAATACGGGCCTGCAGTATCAGTACACCGATGTGGGACTTCTGAACAATATTGAATACTACTATTCCCTGACCTCGTATTCGATGCCCGATCGGGTGATCAACTTTCCTTCACAGGAAAGCAGTATCACTGCCAGTACCCGAACGACGATACCCGGCACAGCGCCCCCCTTGACGGTGGGCGAGGTCGCTGTGGTGCCGAATCCGTACCGCGGAGATGTTGCGTACAATTCGTACAATCCGCCGTGGGAAAAGCCGTCGGGGACCCGTCCCTGGTGGATGGAACAGGACCGGCGCCTCCAGTTCATCAATCTTCCCGCAGATTGCGAGATCAAGATCTTCACCCTTGCCGGCGATCTGGTCAATACCATCTCGCATCATGATCCAAGCAGGGGATATGAAGACTGGAACCTCACCTCGTACGTGGGGCAGGCAATCTCCAGCGGTCTGTACCTGTTCACCTGTCAGGATCTGGCCACCGGCAAAGTGCAAGTCGGGAAATTCGTCATTATCAAGTAGACCGAGGACGAACAGATGAAGGTCCCAAAAATCATTGGCCTGCTCACTCTAGTGCCGATGCTTGTGTACGGCCAGTACAACCGTCCGGGCAGTACTGATGCGCAATTCCTGAAAATTGGCGTCAGCCCGCGTGCGACTGCTCTCGGTGATGCTTATATCGCGATTGTCAATGGCGCTGAGGGAACGTATTATAATCCCGCTGCCCTTCCCTGGGTCAAAGGAACGGACGCAGTGTTCAATCACACCGTCTGGTTCGCCGGGATTAACCATGATTTCGTTGCGGCGTCGCAAGACATGGGGGATTTTGGTACGTTGGGGCTCTCGGTCACCGCGCTCTACACCGACGAGATGAAAGTTCGCACGCCCCTCCAGCCGGAAGGCACAGGCGAGACGTTCTATGTCGGGAACTACCGGTTCGGGCTGAGCTATGCCCGGCACCTCACGGACCGTGTGACGTTTGGAGTTACCGTCAGCTATATCCGGATGTCGCTGTATGAGGACTTCAAGGCGGGTGCCTATTCGATCGACGTGGCGACAATGTACGTCTCCGACTTCCGCGGATTCCGGTTTGCCATGGAGATCGCGAATTTCGGCTCCGAGATCCAGTATGTCAATGAATCATATCCACTTCCCACGAATTTCACGTTCGGTGTGGGGATGAATGCGATCGATGGGGAAACCCAGAAGCTCCTTGTCACCCTCGCCGCGACGAAGCCCAATGAAGGAGAGCCTCTTGCCCAGGCCGGTCTGGAATGGAATTACGACAACCTCTTCTTTCTCCGGGGGGGGCGCCGGTTCAACTACAGTGCGGCGACGTATTCGTTTGGAGGCGGCGTGCACCTTGATGTGGCCGGCGTTGGGGTGCGGGCGGACTATTCCTACGCCAGCTACCAGGAGCTCGGCGCGGCTCACCGATTTGGCTTGGGGATTTCGTTCTGATCCATCACAGTACCGGGCGCAACTTTCCTGACGACCGGCGCGTCTGTTCCCCGATGACGCGCTGTCGTCGTTTTCAACCTCAAGACCAAAGATCCGTGTCCCAGAGACTCCTGTCCATCTCCTTGCTGCCATTGCTCGCTTTCGCCTTCGCGTCCATTGCGTCAGCAGGCGAAATGAGCGATTCCGGGCACCTCTCCCCCATTGCGTTTCCGGCGAGTTTCCCCCGGCTTGACTACACTCCGTTCGGCTACATCGATAATCCCTATCACAGCATGGTGTTCAACCGGTCGGGCGTGATACGGTCGATGCCACCGCTCGGCTTCGGCTGGTGGCGCACCGCGTTTGAGGGGAACTACGGCGGAGGCGTGCAAGACCACGTCAACTATCTTTCCCTGCTCCAGATGAGTGTGACGATTGGCGGAACGGTATTCCTTACGCCGGAGGACTTCACTTCAAACAGGGTCGCGCTCTCCTCGGCATACCACACCAAACATCTCATTAGCTACGATTGGTCTCACCAGTCTGTCCGGGCCAGCCTCCGCTTCTTTCTGCCGAGAGAGCATACGCTGGCCTGCTTCGCTGAATTGCGGAACAACGGTGAGAAACCGGAAAAAGTCGTGATCGACGCGACGCACCTCTACCGTATCGGTGACGCGAAATGGTGGGGGAGCGACGGGATCAGTGTCCGGTATGATCCCGGTCTGGATCGCTCAATCAGCAAGATCTGGGCTTACGGTGATGTGTTTGTCCTCGGAGCGGATACGCGAAGCACCTCGCACACCGCTACTGCCGATGAGAAGCAGTGGGAACACTGGGTCCGTGCAGGAGACACCGCATCGCTTGCGTCGGCTTCCGTCAAGGGCAGAGGCCCGATGCGCGCCTCACAGCGTTATGCAATGATG
>JAGDMJ010000083.1 GCA_017860555.1 Bacteroidota bacterium | reverse complement strand
CAGGTCGCCATCCCCTTTCTTGCTTTTCGCCCTGGCGATCTGATTTGTCATCAGTTCCTCGAATGTCGGCCGCTGCAGGGAAACAAAGATGCCCATGGCCCGCGGCAGTCCGGGGTTATGAATCATGTTTGCCAGGATGAAGGCAAGAGTCGAATCGTGCTCGTTGTGTACGAGCAGATCCGAAGCGGACCACGTCCCGCCGGTCATATCGACGGCTTCCGGCGTAAAGCCGTTCAGGCGGATTCCCCTGGATTGGTTCTTGCCGAAGAGCAACGGCTTGCCATGTTCCAGGTAGACGACGTTCTCTTCGCGGGTTTCCTTCTCCGTGAACTGGAAAAATGCTCCATCGTTGAACACGTTGCAGTTCTGATAGATCTCGAGGAACGCGGACCCATGGTGCTGTTCTGCCCGCCGGACCATCTCCTGGAGGTGTTTTGGATCGCGGTCCATGGTCCGCGCTACCAGCGTGGCACCGGCACCGAGTGCCAGCGAAACCGGAATGAACGGAGAATCGATCACGCCCATGGGCGTCGACTTTGTGATCTGTCCCAGCACTGAGGTAGGGGAGAACTGTCCCTTCGTCAGGCCATAGATCTGGTTGTTGAACAGGAGCACCTTGATGTTGAGATTCCTGCGCAACATGTGGATCATATGGTTGCCGCCGATGCTGAGCCCGTCGCCATCGCCTGTTGCCACCCAGACGTCGAGGGCAGGGTTTGTCAGCTTCACTCCGCTGGCGATTGCCGGTGCGCGGCCGTGGATGCCGTGGATGCCGTATACGTCCATGTAGTAGGGAAACCGGCTGGAGCATCCGATGCCGGAGACGGCGACATAGTTCTCTTTCTTGTGCGCGAACTCGGGAAAGACCCGCTGGACCTGTGCGAGGATCGAATAGTCTCCGCACCCCGGGCACCAGCGGATGTCCTGATCGGACTGAAAGTCCTTGATGGTGAGTTTTGCCGCTGCTGCCGCTTGCTTTTCGACCGTATCAGGCATGATCGCCTCCCAAAATTGAGTCAATAGCGTCCTCGATCTCTTCCGACCGGAGAGGCAATCCCTTGATCTTGTTGAACGGAACGGCCTTCACCAGATATTTCGCCCGCAGGAGCTTGATGAGCTGGCCGTTGTTGATCTCGGGCACGAGAACGTGCTCGAACCGATAGAGGATCTCTCCCAGGTTGCGCGGGAAAGGATTCAGGTAGCGCAGATGCGCATGGGAAACGGAGAGCCCTCGTGCACGGGCGGCGCTCACCGCGCTCCGGATGGAGCCGTAGGTGCCGCCCCAGCCGACCACGAGCAGTTTGCCTTCCTGATCCCCCTCGACCTCCTGTAAAGGAATGTCATTGGCAATGCGTTCGATCTTTTCGGCGCGCAGTTTGACCATGTGGTCATGGTTGTCAGGATCGTAACTGATGTTGCCGGTGATATCCTGTTTCTCCAGGCCGCCGATGCGATGCTCGAGCCCGGGTGTGCCCGGGATTGCCCACGGGCGCGAGAGTGTCTTCTCGTCGCGCGCGTAAGGTTGGAACGTCGCGGCTTCTTTGGCAAACGTCACCGGTATCGGAGCCAGCTCGCTCGCGTTCGGTATCAGCCAGGGTTCCGAACCGTTACCCAGGTAACCGTCCGTGAGGCAAATGACCGGAGTCATGAACTTGATGGCGATCCGGGAAGCCTCGTAGACGGATCCGAAGCAATCGGCGGGGGAAGCGGCCGCGAGGACGCAAAGTGGCGCTTCGCCGTTCCTGCCCTGGACCGCCTGCAGCAAATCTGCCTGTTCGGTCTTGGTTGGCAGTCCGGTGCTCGGGCCGCCGCGTTGGACATTGACCACAACGAGCGGGAGCTCAAGCATCACGGCAAGGCCGATGGCTTCGGTCTTCAATGCGAGCCCGGGCCCGCTGGTGGTGGTTGCGCCAAGCGCACCGGCATAGGATGCGCCGATGGCAGCGCAGACCGCTGCGATCTCGTCTTCCGCCTGGAACGTCTTGACGCCAAATTCCTTGTACCTCGACAACTCGTGCAGAATGTCGCTTGCAGGTGTGATCGGGTAGCTCCCGAGGAAGAGCTGGAGTCCCGCTTTGTTTGCCGCGGCGATCAGCCCGAGTGCGGTCGCGACGTTCCCCATGATGTTCCGGTATTTTCCGGGGGGAAGTTTGGCCGGCTTCACCTCAAAGCGCGTTGTGAAGATCTCGGTCGTATCGCCGTAGTTGTACCCGGCCTTCAAGACGCGGAGATTCGCCTCGGCTACCTGGGGATCTTTCCCGCCGAATTTCTCTTCGATGAACTTGATCGACTGATCCAGCTGCCTGTTGTACATCCAGTACATGAGTCCGAGCGCGAAGAAGTTCTTGGTCTTGTCCACGAACCGCTGGGAAAGATTCATGTCGGCCAGGGCGTTGGCGGTAAGGCGGCCGATGGCGATACGATGGACCAGGTACCCGGACAGTGATTCGTCCTCCAGGGGATTCTGCGGGAGCCCGGCAAGCTTCAGATTCTTGTCGATGAACGCATCCTCGTTGACGATGATGATGCCTCCCTTGCGCAGCAACTTCAAATTGGTGACGAGCGCGGCCGGGTTCATGGCCACAAGCACGTCACACGTGTCTCCCGGCGTCAGGATGTCGGTGCTCCCGAACCGCACCTGAAAACCGCTCACGCCGTAGGTGGTTCCCGCAGGAGCGCGGATTTCCGCAGGGTAATCGGGCAGTGTGCTGAGGTCATTGCCGAGTGAGGCAACCGTATTCGTGAATTGCGTCCCTGTCAACTGCATCCCGTCGCCGGAATCTCCTGCGAAGCGGATGGTGACATCTTCGAGGGTCTTAACTTCTTTTGCCATGATAGTTTTTGCTTTCGCTAACGAGTTACCGTGAAACAGGTCCAGGCGTGGTAACGATGGGGAGGGGTCTCCGTACGGAGCGCCGGTACTGGTGATCCACCCGCTTCAGATCGGTCTGGAAAGAAATCTTTTCAAATATCTCTTAATTATATGGCCTTCGGCGCAAAAAGTCAAGATAGAGCATTTCAGCTCGTAACCGTTGAGTAATTCAGCGAATACGATTTCATCCCGGCTGCGCCCGGAATTCCTCACTGTGATGCCGACAGAAAAGGCACCCTGTGCCTCCACACCAAAAAACGACTCCGGGATCCACCGAAGAGCTTCGGTGAAACCCGGAGAGAGTCTGGTCTATGCCTTGGAAGGGCTCGAACGCCTTCAGATTACCGGGACCGGAAAGCCCGCGAGAGAATTACTCGCGGACGACCCATACTTTCACCTTGCCGGTAACATTCTGATGGAGCTTGACGTCGACAGTGTAGATCCCGAGGGCCTTGATTGGCTCCGGAAGCTCAATAATACGCTTGTCGATATCGAACCCTTTTTCCTTCACCGCGTCGGCGATCATCTGCGAGGTGACGGAGCCGAAGAGTTTCTCGTCTTCGCCCACCTTCATCTTGATGGTGACGGAGAGCTTCTCGAGTTCGGTGGCAAGTTTCTCGTTCGCCTTGAGCTCTTTGGTGGAGCGGCGCTCGGCCTGCTTTTTCTCTTCCGTCAGCACCCGCATGCTTCCTTCGCTGGCGGGATAGGCGATCCCTTTGGGGATCAGATAGTTCCGCGCGTATCCGTCTTTCACGTCAACGACAGCGCCAACCTGTCCCAGTTTGTCCTGTTCTTTGCGTAAAATGACTTTCATGGATTTCCTCTCCTTGGACTAACGGATGCTGTCAGAGACGAACGGCAGAAGTGCCAGATGCCGGGCGCGCTTGATGGCCTGGACAAGCTGGCGTTGATGCTTGGCGCAGGTCCCGGTGATTCGCTTCGGGATGATCTTCCCCTGCTCGGTCACAAAGCGTTGCAACCGCTTCTCGTCTTTGTAGTCAATGTATATGTCTTTCGCGTCGCAGAACCGGCAGGTACGTTTTTTCCGCGGGATCTGGTTTTCTTTGTCGCGTCGGGGCTTTCGTGGCGTAATCACGGTCGTCGGTCTCCTTAGGATTTCTTTTCGTCTTTCGGTTCGGCGAACAGGGGCTCACGGGCAGGCACCGGGGCCGGCTCCTCTTTCGGTGCCGGAGGCACGGCGGCTGCCGCACGGGCTTTGAGCGCCTTGCGGTCCAGCACGATCGTGAGATAGCGGAGGATCATTTCATCCAGCTGAAATGAGCGCTCCAGCAGGGCCAGAACTGTTCCGGGAGCGTCAAACTCGATATTGACGTAGAACCCGTTGGTCTTTTTGTTGATGGGGTACGAGAGTCGCTTCCGTCCCCATTTGTTGATGGCGGCGATGGTGCCGCCGTTCTTCGTAATGGTGTCCTGCACGCGTCCGATGACGCTGTCGACCTGCGTGTCATCGAGCGATGCGTTCACGATAAACGTGGTTTCGTACTTCCGTTTTGTTTTATCCATGTACTTCCTCCCTTTGGACTGTAATGACCCTTCAGTACTCACCGGGTGGTGAACTGGAGAGTAGGGGGCACCCTGCGTCCGGATGGCGGAAAGCAAGGGCACCGCTGTTTGGTGAACTACACATGTGCCGGATTCACAGGGCGCGCGTGCCCCGTTCTGGCAAACTGAATACAGGCGTCCGTGGCACGCTTTGCCATGTCCGCGACTGCGGGAACTTCCTCCGGGCTAAACGGCGAAAGGACAAAGGGCGCCCTCTCCGATCCCGTCGGCATCGTCTCGTTTCCGATCCCGCACCGGAGTCGCGGGAACTCGTATGAACTCAGCATCGAGATGATCGATGCGAGGCCGTTGTGCCCGCCGTCGCTTCCCTTCGCGCGGAAGCGCAGGAGACCGAGAGGCAGGGCAAAATCATCGACTACCACCAGAAGTTCGTGCGGGGCGATCCGAAAGCGTTCCAGGATGTCCACGACCGCCGCGCCGCTGTTGTTCATAAAGGTCGTCGGGGCCGCGATGTGCACATCGACGCCTTCCAGGTTCGTGCGTGCGATCAGGTAGTCTCCCTTGCCTGGCCGGAGCGACGTGCGCAACCGGCCGCACAACTCGCGAATCACCATGAAGCCCACATTGTGCCGGGTTCCCTGGTATTGTGCTCCCGGGTTGCCAAGGCCAACGATCGCGACGGCATCCATGCGATCCGCGGACGTAAGTTACTTCTTCTCTTTCTTCTCTTCCTTGGGAGCAGCGGCTTTGGCTTCTCCCTTTGCTGGCTCGGCGCCTTCTTCGCCTTCTTCGGCCTTCTTCCCCTTGCCGACCACTTCGGGTTCCTGCATCGCTTCCTCTGCCGGGGCCGCGACTTCTTCTTCCTTCACGATCGTCGGCGGCATCACGCCAACCACGGCGCTCTCGAGGTTTTCGAGGATGGTCACATTCGGGACACTCAGATCCCTCACGTGTACAGCATCATTGATGCCCAACCCCTCGATATTGACCTCGATTTTCCCGGGAATGTCCTTCGGCAAACAGGAGACCTTCAGCGCGCGGATCATATGCTGGACCATGCCGCCGTCTTTGACGCCCGCGGGCGTGCCGCCTGTCAGGACGATCGGGACCTCGATCACGAGTTTCTCGTGCTCCTTCAGACCCTGGAGATCGAAATGGACCGGACGGTCGGACACCGGGTCGAACTGCACATCGCGCAGGATGCACCGGCGGGAGGTGCCATCCTTGAGCTTGAGATCAATGATGTGCGTCTCGGTGGTGTGGATGAGCGGGTCGAGGCTCGGCGCGGGGACGGCGATACTGACATTTTCCTCGCCCCGGGCGTAGTAAATACCCGGGATCATCCCCTGGTTGCGCATGCGTTTGGCCGTGCGAGCGGTCGTCGCACGGGGTTCCGCGTTCAGTACGATTTCTGACATGATTCTACCTCTCCTTCAAATGCGACGACATTATCCTTTGTCGATATCGAACAGCGAGCTGATCGATTTGTTCTTGAATGTCCGGGTGATAGCCTCGGAGAAAATGTGCGCAACGGACTCCACGCGGATCGCCGGAATGGTCTCACGGAGCGGGAGCGTATCCGTCACCACGATCGACTTGAAGCCCGAGGTCGACAGGCGCTCGAAAGCCTTTCCCGAAAGGACCGGATGCGTGCATGCCGCGTACACATCGGCCGCCCCGGCACTGCGAAGCGCCTTCACCGCATTCGTCAATGTTCCCGCGGTATCAATAAGATCATCCACGATCAGGATGTTCCTGCCGACCACGTCGCCAATGATGTTCATGATCTCCGCCTCGTTCTGGCGGGGACGGCGCTTGTCAATCACGATCAGGTCCGCTTCCAGACGCTTTGCGTACGCGCGAGCCATCTTGATCCCGCCGACATCCGGCGATGCCACGGCCAGGTTCGGGATCTTCAATCTCTTGAAGTGCCGCACAAGGATCGCCGAGGAGTACAAGTGGTCGACGGGAATATCGAAAAATCCCTGCAACTGCGGCGTGTGGAGGTCCATGGTGATCACCCTGTCGGCGCCCGCTTTCGTGATCAGGTTGGCCACCAGTTTCGCGGTGATGGAGACACGCGGCTGGTCCTTCCGATCCTGACGGGCATATCCAAAATAGGGGATAACCGCCGCCACTTTGCGCGCCGAGGCGCGCTTCGCCGCATCAATCATGATCAAGAGCTCCAGCAGATTCTCGGCAGGAGGGTTCGTCGATTGGACAATGAACACATCACTGCCGCGAATATTGTCCCTGTACTTCACCCAGATTTCACCATCGCTGAAGCTCTTGATATCGACCTGCCCCAGCGGCTCTCCCACTTCATTCGCGATCTTTGCAGCAAGTGACGGGTTCGAGCGTCCGGAGAAAACCTTAAGGGTGCTCATTCGGCCTACGCTGATCGTGGTTGAAACTTAGCTAGCTAAGATACAAAAATGGTGCAAAAAGAGCAAGAGAATTCACGATTCATCGCTTGTAGACCCGGCCCGCGGGCAAGAGCGACAGGGTGAAACGAGAAAATCCTGGACAGGGCGGCAGGGGAAGGTCGGCGTCGAAAAACAACAAGCCATTTGCTTCTCCCGGTCCAATTCGGTATTTTTATGCACTCATTGGTATGAATGCCCATCTCACAAGGAACAAGCATGAGCACAACGGCCAAACTCACTCAGACACGCGCGTTCACAATCTCAAAGAACGGAGTGCTCGCCCAGACCTTCTGGATTGCCATGTTTGCGGCCGCAACGGCGCTGAGCGCTCGCATGGAAATTCCGCACGAGCCTGTGCCATATACCCTGCAAACCCTGGTGGTCCTGCTGTCAGGTGCTTTCCTGGGCGCCCGGAATGGCGCATTCAGCCAGCTGCTTTATCTGGCCGCCGGCGTGCTCGGTGCTCCGGTCTTTGCGGGAGGGGCGTTTGGGGTAATCCGGCTGCTTGGCCCGACCGGCGGGTATCTCCTGGCGTTTCCGGCTGCCGCCGCAGTGACCGGGCTGCTGATCCAAAAGCATGCTTCTCTTTTCTGGACATTCCTTTCGATGGCAGCCGGCGCGCTGGTGATCTTCACCGCAGGCACGCTCCAACTGGCTGCGTATTTCCAGGATCTGCAAGCCGCATTCGCATCCGGATTCCTGATCTTCTCGTGGTGGGACCTGCTGAAGCTGAGTGCGGGATCAATGATCTACCATGAGATCGGGAAGCGGTGGAGGAAGCTGCCGGCGTAATACGTCGGCGGTAGTTGCTCGTTGCTGGTTGTTGGTCGCGGGTTCTTGCTTTCAACCGGCCACCAGCTCCTGACTACCAGCATCCAGCAACATATTTTCTCTGCCTTCTTATTCTTCCTCGCCGTGCGTGAGCACGTCCTTTAACACCTCTTCGATCACATCCCAACCATACCCCTTCCGGGCAAGGAACGCGCTGACCCGGCTGCGGAGCTTCAACGGCGTTTCGTTTTTCTTCAGGTTCCGTGTTTTCTTGGTGAATTCCCGGGCAAGAGCGAGAGCGGTTGCGTGCACGTCGACGCCCATGAATGTCTCCTCGATGGCGTCGTCTGCGACCCTTTTATCAACGCCAAGCAGCAGGAGTTTTCGCTTCAACAACATTTTCCCTGCCGGGCGGACGGCAAGCGCGTCCCGGATGTACATCCTGGCAAATGCGGCGTCGTCGAGAAGGCCCGCCTTCGTGAGAGCCTGGATCGTGTGAGAGATTTCCTCGTCGCCGAATTCCTTTTCGCGAAGCTTGTCGCGGATCTCCCGCTCGGTCCGTGGACGCACGGCAAGAAAACGGAGAGCGGCACCTTTTGCCCCGACCAATTCCTCGGCTTTTTCGATCGCCGTCATGAGGGCGGGAGGGAGTTCGTCACCGACTCGCAGACCGAACCGCAAGAGGGTTTCGGCACTGATGCCGAGGATGAATTCGCCGTGGGCGTAGATATTCCGCCGCGTGGGATTCTTCTTCTGTGGCTCGATCGAGGTGATGCGCATAAGAGACCGGCACCGGCCGGATCAATGCGGTGTCAAGGTGCTGTGTTGAAACTGCATTGGGCTCCCCGGCCAGGCGCCGCCTGAGTGCTCTCTGGTTGCCCGGGAGCTTACTTCTTCCTTGCAAGATCCGGTTTGGCTGCAGTCGTTTGGGGTGGCACTGCTTTGGTCGGCACAGCCGTCTGGGGGCCGGCCGCCGGTCGGGCGCCGTCTCCCTTGGATTCCGGGGGCACAGCGGCGTTCATTCTCGGCGTGAGACCGAGTTTCTTGCGGGTCTCGACATCGATGGCCTTGGCCGACTTGTCGTTCTCCTGGAGGAATTTCTTTACCGCATCGCGTCCCTGTCCGATCCGGTCTTCCTTGTACGAGAACCAGGATCCGGACTTCACGATGATATTCTGCTCAACGGCCGTATCGATCAGGTCGCCAAGCTTGGAGATCCCTTCGTTGTAGAGAATGTCGAACTGCGCCTCTTTGAACGGCGGAGCAACCTTGTTCTTGACCACTTTCACGCGGGTCCGGTTGCCCACGATGTTCGTGCCGTCCTTGATCGCCTCGATGCGCCTAACATCCAGTCGGACAGATGCGTAGAACTTCAGCGCGTTCCCACCTGTCGTGGTCTCGGGGTTCCCGAACATCACGCCGATCTTCATGCGAAGCTGGTTGGTGAAGATCACCGAGGTCTTGGATTTGCTGATCGCCGAAGTGAGCTTGCGCAGGGCCTGCGACATGAGCCTCGCCTGGACGCCCATGCTGGGATCCCCCATCTCTCCCTCGATCTCGGCGCGAGGCGTCAGCGCCGCCACGGAGTCGATGACGATCACATCCAGCGCGCCGCTGCGCACCAGCGTTTCCACGATCTCGAGTGCCTGCTCGCCGAACTCGGGCTGCGAAAGAAGCAGGTTGTTCACATCCACGCCCAATTTCTTGGCGTAGTTCAGGTCCAGCGCATGCTCGGCATCGATGAACGCTGCCGTGCCACCCGCCTTCTGGGCTTCCGCCAGAATATGAAGACAGATGGTAGTTTTGCCCGATGCTTCCGGACCGAACACCTCGATCACACGCCCGCGGGGAATTCCACCGATACCGAGGGCTGCGTCAAGGGAGATGGAACCCGTGGATATGAAATCCACCTGCAGGATCGGCCCTTCGCCGAGCCGCATGACGGATCCCTTCCCGTGCTGCTTTTCGATCTGCTCAAGCGCGATCTTCAGAGCTTGTGCTTTTGCGTCTTTCTCTTCTGCCATGTGTGGCCTCCTGTATATATACAACGGTCAGCCCGAAATTCCGACCAGGGGCACAAATTTAATGTTTGTGTATACTGAACCGGTGGGCCTTAATTCGCTCTTGATGAGTAGAATCTCGTGAATGGCTATTATAGTACTCTCAAAGGTAACACTTTCCAGAATTCTTAGCAAATTCCCATGATTTCGGCCACTTCGGACCCTCCCCAGCGTTAAATGCGGATGAAACTCGCGGGTTTCGGGCTTGATGCCCAGAGCCGACGTAGCCGCTTCAACGCTCCGGAAGAGGGAATACAGCCTTCCATCCGGGTTTTCTATGCCAAGCCAGAGAACGCGAGGGTCGCGCTTCCCCGGGAAGCAACCTGTACCGCGGTAGCGGACCGAGAACGGAGGATTCTGCCG
>JAGDMJ010000082.1 GCA_017860555.1 Bacteroidota bacterium | reverse complement strand
TACAAAACTCCCTGGAGCATGCTTGGCTTGCTGCACGCCTGCATTCTCCTCGGTGCCGTGGGGTTTGCACGACTCTGGTCGCTTGCCTCCAGCCATCTCGTCCGTGCATTGCTGGTGATGCCGCTCGTTTTTGGCGGATCTCACCTGGCCTGGCAGGCCAGCCTTGCGAACTTCCGATACTATGATGATCCGGTCAATCCGTATGTGTATGCCCAGGCTGTGGATGATGTCGTGACGGTGGGAGATGTGGTCAGGACCGTGGCACGTTCGACACCGGAGGGAGAGGCGATGCCAGTCCAGGTCATCTGCCCGGAAGATGATTACTGGCCGCTTCCGTGGTACCTCCGGTCGCTCACGAAGGTCGGCTACTGGAACATCGTCAGCGCGGAACTTACGCCGACCTCCGTTATCCTTGCCAGCCCCGAAGTGGAAGAGGCGCTGCTCAAGACGCTCTATGAATCTCCACCTCCGGGAGAGCGTGGCCTGTATGTGCCTTTGTTTGCGACGCGGATGGACTTGCGTCCGGGGAAGGAGATACGAGGCTACGTTCGTCACGATGTCTGGGAGCGCTATCAACGGGATCGGCAGGGGACGACCCCGATGGATTCGGCGAAGATCCGGCCGTCGCCACCGGGCAAATGATTTACTGCTGACACCTGACATCTGGCGCCTGCCTTCAAGCACCGTTGGGACCGAGAGAAACGAACGTTGAGCGACAAAGTTGATGGAGCTGGCATGGACAATGAAAACGCCTGTATGACCTTTGGTGACAAACCCGCCGATGGAATCCTCCGCTATTCGCACCATGCCATGGCGACGGTCTTCGAGGTTTTCGTCTATGGTGAAGATCCCGTCTATGCCCGGCAGGCAGCGTATGAGGCGTTCCAGGAAGTGGACCGCCTGGAGCAAGAGCTGAGCAGATACATCCCGAACAGCGACATCTCCTGCCTCAATGCCCTGGCCCCGTCGGGAGAAATGTTGCTCGGACCCAATGCATTCGACTGCCTGAGTCTGGCCTTGCGGTACAGCACCGAGACCAATGGTGCGTTCGACGTGACCGTTGGTGCCCTGATGAATGTTCTGTTGACCCGGGACAAGCAGTTGAAAAAGCCTGTCCCGGAGGAAATCCTCCAGGCGAAAGCGCGGACAGGCATGCATCATCTCCTGTTGAACGGGACCGAACAGAGCGTAAAGGTGTTGGACGTCGTCCCGCAGGTTGACCTGGGAGCGATCGGCAAGGGCTATGCCGTGGATCGCATGATCGCATTGCTGAAGGAATGGGATGTGGCCAACGTACTCGTCCATGGCGGCACAAGTTCCGTGTTTGCGCGTGGCGCTCTTCCCGGGCGTGCCGGTTGGCCGGTGACGCTGAGCAGTCCCGGTTCGCCGGACGTCGTGCTTGCCCGCCTGGACATCGCGGAGCACGGGTTAGGGGGTTCGGGGGTGAAAAAAGGGAGGCACATTATTGATCCGCGGACCGGCACGCCGGTTCCCGGAGGGCGCGCCGCCTGGGTCCAGGCCGAAAGCGCAACGTGCGCTGACGCGATCTCCACGGCCTGCATGGTAATGGCCAAAAAGGAAATCGCTCAACTGTGCGAAACCCACCCGCAGATGCAAGTGCTTCTGGTCGAAACCGCGGAAGGAGGGAGAGAGGAGGTGTCTCGCTACGGTTTCCCGTCAGAAGGAGATGCAAGCGCGCGCCTGACGGCGAAGATCTCCTGAAGGATCGGCCACGAGCTGCGGCGGAAAGTGATCCTGCTGTCTCGGTCGCAGCTCCATTCGATCGGGAATTCTCGGACCCTGTAGCCGTGCCGCACTGCCCTGAGCAGCATCTCGACGTCGAACAGGAAGCCATCAGCGACGCATTCACGGGCGAGCATCCGCGCGACATTGCCCCGGTACACCTTGAAGCCGCACTGCGTATCGGTGAGCTCTCCGGGAACGGGAAGCACCAGACGCAACGTGAGGCGGAAGAGCGCCGAGGAGATCTTCCGGTCGTGGTGCTGGGGGATGCGAACGATGCTGTCCGGCAGCATGCGGGATCCGTGCGCCAGCTCGCACTGCCCGGTTCTGATCAGCGCCAAGCCTCGCAGAACATTTTCATACGGCGTCGTGAGGCCGCTGTCGGCGAACATGACGTGCTCCCCCTGTGAGGCTGCGATCCCGGAGCGAAGCGCAAATCCCTTCCCGCGGTGCCCTGCGGGGTGAAGGATGCGCAATGTCACTCCCGGCGGGAGGGGAGTCTCCTGTGCCTCATGCACGGTGCCATCGCGGCTGCCATCATCGGCAAGAATGATTTCTCCGGCCTTCATGTGAGCAACGAGGAAATCGGCGGCGGCCGTGATATCCCTGCGAATCTTGCGTGCTTCGTTATATGTGGGTATAATGATGGACAGATCCATGGTCCAAAATACAAAGGAGTAGTACGGATTGCAATGAGGACAAGCATGAATCTCATCCGGCACACGGCACTGCTGTTGCTGTTTTCTTCTGTCTCGGTTGTTGCAGAGGGGCGAGACTTCTTTGTTTCGCTTCGTGGGAGCGATGAAAACCCGGGAACGCGACAACAACCATTTCGCACGGTGGAGAGGGCTCGAGACGCCGTGCGTGCTTTGCGCCGCGAAAGCACACCGTGCATGCCGGTGACTGTGTACCTCCGCCGGGGTACCTATTCCCTTGCAAGCCCTCTGGTCTTCCTCCCGGAAGATGGGGGCCAGGCGGACTGTCCCGTGACCTACCGGGCATACCAGAAAGAAAACGTCGTCATCAGCGGCGGCAGGACTGTGACAGGATGGAAAGAGTCGCGCCGTGGAGGGCAAAGGATCTGGTCGGTTTCACTCCCTGCTTCCGGAAAGCCGGTTCTCCATCAACTCTGGGTCAATGGGGTCAGGCGTACCAGGGCGCGGCACCCAAACACAGGATATCTCAAAGTCCTTGCCGTCCCGGGAGTGACTGAAAAAACCCCCTGGACGGAGGGGAGTACAAGCTTCCAATTTTCCCCGAGAGACATTCCTTCCGATTGGGTCTTCGCCGGTGCGGAGGCCATCGTCATGAACCGATGGGTTGAATCGAGGCTTCCCATTGCTTCGATAGACCACCAGGCGCGGGCCATGCGTTTCGGCAAGCGCGCCGTCTTCACGCTTCAGGAAGGAGATCCCTACTTCATCGAAAACGCCGAACGGGCACTGGACAAACCCGGAGAATGGTACCTCAACCGCTCGGGCGGCATCCTGTGGTACCTTCCCATGGAAGGAGAGAAGATCGGCAAGACCAACGTGGTCATCCCGGTTCTGCAGCAGATCATGCTTCTGAATGGCGAACCGGAATCAAAGAAGTTCATCCAGCATCTGTTCTTCCGGGGGTTGACGTTTTCCTACTCAGAGTGGCACCTTCCCGACACGCTCAATGCAAGCCAGCATGGCGGGATTGCGGACGCCGGATTTGTCCAGGCTGCCCACGGGGTACCCGGAGCTGTTGCCGGAAAAGGCCTGCGCCATGTGACGTTCGACGGATGTGAGATCTCTCATGTTGGTTCTTATGCCATCGAGTTGGGCCGTGGTTGTCAATCGGTTAGGCTTCTCGGATCTCGACTTGTGGATCTCGGCGGTGGTGGGGTGAAGATCGGTGAGACCGGTGGACGTTCGGCGCCGGCCGAGCAGACACGGCGCAACGATGTTATCGATTGTGAAATTGCTGACGGAGGTCATCTCTTCCACAGTGCCGTGGGTGTCTGGATCGGCCAGAGTCCGGATAATCGGGTCCTTCGCAACAAGATCCATGACTTCTATTACAGCGGCCTGTCCGTTGGATGGACCTGGGGGTATGGCCCTGCGGAGGCTGGAGGGAACATCATCGAACTCAACGAGGTCCATCATATTGGTGTCCGCTCAAATGGCGACGGCCCTATCCTGAGCGACATGGGAGGGATATACACGCTTGGCACCCAGCCAGGCACCGTGATCAGGAAGAATATCTTCCGCGACATCGCAGCCGTACGGTACGGAGGATGGGGGATCTATTTCGACGAGGGAAGCTCTGACATTCTCGCCGAGGACAACATTGTCTACCGAACTACCCATGGGGGCTTTCATCAGCACTATGGAAAGAACAATATCATCCGGAACAACATCTTCGCGTTTGGCCGAGACCATCAGATCCAGCGCACCCGTGCCGAAAACCACCGGAGCTTCACGTTCGAGCATAATATCGTGTACTGGAAAGAAGGCAAACTGCTGGCGGGCGATTTTAGCGGATCCAACTACCGGATGGACAACAACGTCTACTGGAAAGACGGGGGATCGGATATTCGCTTTGACACATTGTCGTTGACCCAGTGGCGAAGCCGCGGGATGGATCGCCATTCGGAAATCGCTGATCCCGGATTCACAAACCCGGCCAAAGGAAACTTTGCCCTGAGGTCCACTTCGAAGGCCATGAAGGCAGGTTTCCGGCCTGTCCCTCTTGATTCGCTGCGTGAGCGCGCCGTCACACCCACACGAACAACGCGCCGCACTCTCTATAATATGGACGGCACGGATCTGTTCTTCTACAATGACACCATCAGTCCCGCCGAGCTCTGCAACCGGGTGGACGAAGTGGCCGATGCAGGTGTAACGACCTACCTCTTCAGTCCAAATCCAGGACAAAACATGGGGTATCCGAGCAACGTCTGCGCGATGTTCCGCTACACCCTGCCCGACAGCACTCATGGATCGGTGCAGATGAGCCGGTCCGACAGTATCTTCGCGAGGATCGGGGGGAACCTGGCCCACCTGGTGAAGCTCGGTTATGATCCGACGGGCGTCGTAGTGAACCGGGCCAGGTTGCGCGGTCTCGAGACGTTCCTGACATTCCGCATGAACGAACTGCATGACGTGGATGTGCCGGGCAGTCCGTTGCTCAGTGAATTCTGGAAGAAACATCCGGAATACCGTGTAGGAGGGTACGAGGGATGGGGTGCGATGGCGTTGAACTACGCCAAGCCTGAAGTGCGCGATTACTACTTTGCCCTTCTTGAGGAAGTGTGTTCACGGTATGATATCGACGGGCTTGAGCTGGATTTCATGAGGTTTCCGTACTATTTTCCCTCCACCGTCAAGATGAAAGAGTACGCCGGCATGATGACGAAATTCATCCGCCGTGTGCGCACGATGACGGATGCGCGCGGAAAGGAGCGTGGCAGACCACTTCTGTTGACTGCGCGTGTGCCTTCGACGTTGAAGGGGTGCGAATACGTTGGCCTGGACCCTGCGGCATGGACCCGGGAGCGTCTCATTGATTTTCTGACGGTTAGTCCGTTTCTCTCAACCGAGGTCGATATCCCCGTCAAGGAATTCAAGACGGCGTGCCCCGGCATTCCGGTCTATGCTTCGATCGAGTACACGCTCGCAGACAGGCCCATGACGCGTGAAATCACCAGAGCGGCAGCAGCGACGCTGTTTGCTGCAGGCGCAGACGGCATCTATTCGTTCAACCATTTCTGTCAGAGGGAATCCGGCCCGGAGGATTTCGACGTCTTTGCGGAGATCAACCGCCCGGAGACGCTTCAGCGGAAGACCAAGATCTATGCCGCAAGCGCGGCTCGCTATCCTGTCCCCAACGTCAGCATGCCGTCGCAATTTCCGTTGTGGGTCGAGCCCGACCGGCCGGGCGAGATTGTGCTCCGGGCGTCGGAACCTGTCCGGCCGGAAACTGTCATCATCCGGATCGAGGCAGACAGCTCGATACACGCGCGGCAGTTGCGTCTTACATTGAATGGACGAACAGTTCGCGCAGCCTCTCAGCTTTCGACAGGTCTTTTCCCGGACCGGTACTGGAGGGGAGGAGAGATTCCCGCTGACCGCTGCGTGGAATTCGCCGCTGACCCGTCGCTGTTGCGAGAAAAAAACAGGATCACGATCTCATCGAAGCAGAAAACAAAAATCACCTGGGTCTATCTGGCTGCCGGGCACAAATAACCGCAGGTGGACCCTCACCACCATCGACGTCCGGAGGGATCCGGCGGAACATATCTTTTCTCAGATCTTCACATACTCATCAGGAGTGATTTCCATGCGGAAAGCCCTGCTCGTCTCATGCTGTTGTGTGTTCATCCTGGCCCCGAATGAATCATCGGTCGCCCAGGGGGTCGCGGATTGTATCATTGTCGCTCCCCTTCATGCCTCGTTCCAGGAGCAGCTTGCCGCGAAAGAGGTCCGACGCTATGTGTATGTACGCACGGGACAGCTCTTCGACATCAAGAACGCGGAGGAGGTTCCAGCGGGGGCGAAGAACGCTATCGTTCTCGGGACCAACCAGAGCGCGCTGCTCCGCAACGTTGATCGGTCTCTCACGAGGAAGCTGTCGGAACTGAAGCCCGAGCAATATCTTCTTCGCACCATCGTTGCCCGCGGCAGGACGCTGCTCATCATCGCTGGTGGAGATGGGGCCGGCACGCTCTACGGTGCCTACCGCTTTGCCGAACGCCTCGGGATGGCGTTTGGGCTGGACGGCGATGTTATACCGGACGGCCGTATCCCGTTCGCCCTCCCGGCGCTTGATGAGAGCTCCGCTCCGTTGTTCAAGCTTCGCGGCATCCAGCCTTTCCATGATTTTCCTGAGGGGCCCGATTGGTGGGATACGGATGACTATCTGGCGATCATCGGGCAGCTCCCGAAAATGGGGATGAATTTCTTCGGCCTGCATACGTATCCAGAAGGAGCTCCGAACGCCGAGCCGACGGTCTGGATAGGAAGGGAAGGAGAATTCAACCGGGATGGTACCGTGCGGAAAGCCTATCCTGCGAGTTACCAGAACACGCTCCGGGGAAACTGGGGATATCGGCCGAAAAAGACTTCCGATTACAGTCACGGTGCTGCCATGTTCTTCGACAGGGACGAGTACGGGTCGGAGATCATGCGGGGGCACACGCCCGAACCGAAGACGGATACGCAAAGTATTCAGGTCTTCAACAGGACGGGAGTGATGCTTCAGAAGGTCTTCAGCGCGGCTCGTCGGCTGGGGGTGAAGACCTGTGTGGGGACAGAGACCTTTCTTACGATTCCGAAACTGGTGAAGGAACGCCTGAAGGCGGATGGGGAAGACCCGGATGACACTACGACAGTGAGGGCACTGTACAATGGGATTTTCCGGCGGATTGCGGCTACATATCCCATCGATTATTACTGGTTCTGGACGCCCGAAGGGTGGACGTGGCAAGTTGTCGAAGATGAGCAGATCCGCAAGACCATGACCGACCTTTCCATTGCGATTGAGGAAGCGAAAGTGATCGGTGTGCCTTTTCAGCTTGCAACGTGCGGTTGGGTGTTCGGGCCGCCGAGCGACCGCAGCCTGTTCGACAGGGAACTGCCGAAGAACATCTCGTTCAGCTGCATAAACCGTGAAGTGGGAAAATCTCCTGTCGATGTGGCCTTTGCCCAGGTCAGCGGGCGCTCGTGCTGGGCTATCCCCTGGATTGAAGATGACCCCAGCCTGCTCGCACCCCAACTCTGGGCCGGGCGGGTCCGAAAGGATGCAGCGGATGCTCTCGCATACGGTTGCGACGGGCTCCTTGGTATTCATTGGCGAACGAGGATTCTCTCCCCAAACTTCCTGGCACTTGCCCGTGCCGGCTGGGACCAGTCATCCTGGAACAAGGAGCCTCTGCCTTTCCGTGAACGGAGAGGGGCGGTGAACGGCACTCACGAGGCCGTGGACGACTCCGTCGTTATAGCCAACGCGGCTGATCCGGCCATCTATCGAACGATCCGACGCCGGGTGTCCAGTTACAATCTTGCTGTTCCCAACGGCACATATAACGTCACACTCCAGTTCTGCGAGCCTGTTCCGCCAATCCGCCACCTGTTCGATGTGTCGATCCAGGGGACGAAGGTCTTGGACGGCCTGGACATCGCTCTGCGCGTTGGGTTCTGCTCGGCGCTGGATACCATGTTTCAGAATGTCTCCGTGACAGAGGAAGTGCTGAAGATTGACTTTGCGGGGCGCGTTGGCGTTCCATCCGTAGCGGGGATCGTCATTGAGGCACCAGGGTACTCGCGCCGGATCAATTGTGGTGGCCCGGCCTATAAGAACTATGAAGCCGATGAGCCTTCCACTTCCCGCGCCCTGCCAACCGATGACCTCTACCGGGATTGGGCCATGCATCAGTTTGGCGCGGAAGTGGCCGAGGATGCGGCACGGATCTTTGCCTCTCTTGACAGCCGTCTGCCGGAACCGGCAACCTGGTACACTGGGCCGGGCAACGTCATCCCAAACGACAGCACCTGGGAGAGCGTACAAATGAAGTACCTGTTTGTGGACTCCCTCCAACAACTTCAAGGTCGGGTGCGCGGCAAAGCAAATCTCGAACGTTTTGAATACTGGCTCAATACGTTCCTGCACATGAAAGGGATGGCGAGGTTGGGATGCCTCTGGGGAGCGTATGGTCGTGCGATCGACCGGGTCTTTCAGCACAGGCCGATTCCATCATTTGAGCTCTTTCCCCCATCCGCGAGCGGACATGGCTTGCTCGGTGAGTACTTCAACGATACGACAAGAAGCGGGCCCCCCGTCATGACGAGGGTAGACAGCACAGTTGATTTCGACTGGTCCGGCAGGTCGCCGGGTGGCACCGTGCGCCGGGATTCCTTCAGCGTCCGGTGGACGGGAACACTGGTTGCCAGGCAGTCAGGGCCCGGCAGACTCGGGGTTTCCGGCCCCGCTGGTATGCGGTTGTGGGATGGCGTCCGGCTCTGGGTTGATGGGAAGCTGATTGTCGATGATTGGTCGTCTCACGCCTGGAAGACGCCGCTTGTAGATCTCGTATTCGAGGCTGGCAAGAAGTACGACCTCAAGCTGGAATATTTCCATAATGGCGGCGACTCGCGAGTGCAACTGGTCGGCGCTGTCGTTGATCCCGATTCCATGCGCCGGTTCGTCACCTCTGTGCTGCTGCCTGTGAGAAAAGAGATGATCCAGACGATCCGCACAACGTACGGGCACCTCCTGGCCACGGTCACCAACAGCGCGGAGCTCGGCACGATCATGAACTGGGAACAGCACAATTTCCCAGCACTTTTTGAGGAGCCGGGCGCTGAAGCAGAAAAACACCTTGGTCATCCCCTCAGTGACGACCTGAAGCTCGCCCGTGTCTACATTGGCTCTCCCCGCGTGATTGTCCCCACAGTGAAGACCATGACCGGCAGAAGAACCCCGCTCCGATTGAAAGTCCTGATTCTGAGCAACACCCCGCCCACCGAGGCAACGGTGAAATGGCGGGCAGTCGGCGCGGGCAAGTACGAACAACTTGCCTTGAAACATATCAGTCGCGGTGTCTATGAAGCAACACTTCCAGTGAAGGATGCGGACCTTGAATACTATGTGGCCGTGAAGTCCGGCAGCCAGGAGATCCTGTATCCGGCATCCGCCCCTGAAATCGGACAGACAGTTGTCGTCATGGATATGGAAAAAGCGGGGGTCTGAAATGGTCGGAAGGGCAGTGGGGATTCCGAAATGGCCAGGCCTGTTGACCATTGATGGCGCATAAAAAATGCCGGCCACTTCCGGGTCAATCTCCAGGACAATTCGAAGAACAGGTGGACGAACTTCATCATTGAAGGAGAACATTCGTGAGATGTCTATTTCTTTCCCTCGCCGTTTTGAGTGCGATCATGACTAGCGTACTCCTGACACGCGGTGCTGGTGCATACGCCGGCCCCCGGCAATCCTTGCACACTGTCGGCCTTCGCTGTGAATACCTCACCAATCCTCTCGGCATCGGCACCGCCGAACCCCGGTTGAGCTGGATCCTGAGCTCTCAGGGTCGCGACATCAAACAGCAAGCATACCAGATCCTTGTTGCGACACAGAAAGAGCGCTTGCTTGAGAAGAAGGCCAATCTCTGGAACAGCGGGAAGGTGAAATCGGACCGGATGTCGCAGATCGTCTATGCCGGAAAACCCCTTCGGTCTGAGATGCGCTGTTACTGGACCGTTCGTGTTTGGGACCAACACGGGAACGTATCGGCGTGGAGCGAGCCCGCCATGTTCACGGTGGGTTTGCTC
>JAGDMJ010000081.1 GCA_017860555.1 Bacteroidota bacterium | reverse complement strand
GGAAGCCTCCCCGCCTGTCAGAGTGGAAATAGCTGCGCGGATGATCGCGGACCGTGACCGCGAGCTCATCCAGAGCGATCGTTTGGCGGGCTCCGGAGCTTTCCTCATTGCTTCCACAGCCGGGAAGAATAACGAGAAGGATAGCGAGTGCAAGAATATGACGCATGTCATTCCTTGATTATGGCCAGTTAACGTAGAGAAAAACCGGTGGAGATACAAGGGACGGACATGGTTTCTTCGCGCTCTTTTTGGTATCTTGGCTCAATAGGAGAAGGAGACCACGTCCCATGCTCGACATTGCCATCCAGGCCGCACAAGAGGCGGGACATTTTCTGAAGGAAAGCGTGGGGAAAGTCAAGAACGTTGAAATGAAGAAGGGAGAAGAGAGGAATCTCGTCTCGGAGATCGACAAAGGGTCGGAGGCGAAGATCATCAAGATGATCAAGGGCCACTTCCCGAGCCACGGCATTCTCGCGGAAGAGAGCGGCGGGAGCTCGCTGACGGAGGAATACCGCTGGATCATCGACCCGCTGGATGGTACCACCAACTTTCTTCACGGTGTCCCCATCTACTGCGTGACGATCGCCATCGAACACAGGGGAATCGTCATCGCCGGGGTCACATATGACCCGAACCTCGATGAGCTATTTACCGCGGAAAAAGGGGGCGGGGCATACCTGAATGGCAACAAACTCAAGGTCTCCCGCGCCTCGGAGATGATCAACAGCCTCTTCGTCACCGGTTTCCCGTACGATATCGAGAACAATCCGGACCATCCGGCCGAGCACTTTGCGAATTTCCTGACCGCCACGCAGGGCTTGCGGAGGCTCGGTTCCGCGGCACTCGACCTCGCCTACGTCGCCTGCGGCAGATTCGATGGCTTTTGGGAAGTAGCGCTGAATCCGTGGGATATGGCGGCGGGTGTGCTGTTCGTGAATGAAGCCGGGGGGAAAGTGACGGATTTCAAGGGATCGCCAATGAACATCTACAGGAAGTTGATACTCGCGACGAACGGCCTCCTGCACCAGGCGGCGCTGAACATCCTGGCGAAACCGTATTGACCGGGTATTGGCAGTCGGAAGCCGGTCAATCGTTAAGCGCACCGGCTACGAACCGCCCCACGGTTTCGCTCCTTCCCCATCCACAATCGACAGAATCAACGGCGTCCGCTCGGGCGGCTCGGGACCGATCGAGATCAACGCCGCCAGCCTTTCTTCCCATGGCCTGCCCCGGGAAGGCCTGTCCGTCTGGATCATGGCCAGCGTTTCCCCTTTCTCAATGTGATCCCCAATCTTCTTCTTGAAAAGAATCCCTGCCTTCGGGTCTATGTCATCATCCACGCTCATCCTGCCGGCTCCAAGCTCCGTTGCCAGGACGCCGATCAGGCGCGTGTCGAAGCCCGTGATGTACCCGGACGCCGGGCTCTCCACGCGAGGAGAGAACGCCGCCTTCGGGTATTTTCCCGGATTCTCGATGTACGACGCCTCCCCTCCCTGTACCCGGACGAGTTCCAAGAATTTCTCGTACGCGCGCCCCGACCAGACGGCCGATTCACACGTTCTCATACCCTCTTCAATACTTGATGCCTTCCCTCCCAGGAAGACCATTGCTCCGCCGAGAACATAGGTAACTTCCATCAGGTCCGGGCATTTCTTTCCCCGGAGGCATTCCACCGATTCGACGACTTCGCACCAGTTGCCGACAGCCGTGCCGAGCGGCTCGTTCATCCGTGTGACAAAGCCAATCGTCTCTTTGCCCATGGCCCTTCCGATCGAAACCAGGGCCGAGGCAAGTTCAACCGACTCTTCATACCTCTGCATGAAGGCGCCGCTGCCCGTCTTCACGTCGAGCACGAGAGCATCGATGCCTTCTGCGAGCTTCTTGCTCATGATCGAGCCGGCGATGAGCGGGATGGATTCGATCGTCGCAGTCACATCCCGCAGGGCATACATCTTCCTGTCCGCGGGAGCGATCTCTTCTGTCTGTCCGCTCAGGACGAGGCCTGTCTCCGAGATCACTCGTTGATATTCTTCGATCGAAAGGTTGGTGCGGAATCCGGGTATGGACTCCAGCTTGTCCAGCGTTCCTCCGGTATGCCCGAGCCCTCGTCCGGAGATCATGGGGACCGGCACGCCGCATGCGGCAACCATGGGGGCAAGGATAAGGGAAACCTTGTCGCCGACGCCGCCGGTGGAGTGCTTGTCCACCTTTCTGCCCGGTACGGAGGAAAGATCGATGACGCGGCCGGAATGAAGCATGACATCGGTGAATGCGGCTGTCTCTTCCCGTGACATTCCCGAAAAATAGACGGCCATCAGGAACGCGGACATCTGGTAGTCGGGCACCTCTCCGGTCACGTATGCGGAAATAAAGTCGTGCATCTCCTTCCGGGAGAGGGTCTGGCCGCTCCGTTTTTTCCTTATGAACTCTACGGGATTCATGAGACCGCTCTGTCAACGATGGCCAGAAGTTCCGGGAGGCTCCGGATCACGTGGTCCGGGGAATAGAGCCGGAGCTGCTCTTCCGTCAGCGATCCATACGTCACCGCGCAGGTGGCGATCCCGGCCCGCTGGCCGGCTAGGATATCATTGTCGGTATCGCCCACCATGAGCGTCCCGGCGGGATCCCACCGTTGGTCGGTGATGATCTTTCTGACGATCGAAGGATCGGGTTTGTACGGCAGGTCATCACTCCCCTGGAGTTGCACGAAGGAGGACGAGATCCGAAAGTGCTCCGCAACGCGCAGGATAGTCGACTCCTTCTTCGTGGATGCGATGGCCATCAGCGCGCCCCGGGCACGAAGCGTGTCGAGGGTCTCCCGCACGCCCGGAAACAGCGTCGTGGTCAGGAGTGATCGTGGAGGATAGAACTCCCTGTACAGCCGCACGGCTTCATCGATGCGATGATGCATCGCCGGCGGAAGCAGGTGTGTGAAGGTCACCTGCAGCGTCTTCCCGATATAAGGAAAGAGGTCTTCCGGTGTGTAGTGTGTTACGCCGAGCTGATTCAATGCCCAGAGTTGCGCTCCAGCGATGTCGCTGCGGGAATCAACCAGTGTGCCGTCAAAATCAAAAATGATGCTACGATAGCGCATGGATGAAAGCCTGTGCTCAACCCCTGATCCTGAGCCTTCTTTCCGCCATCAACAGCCCCACGATCGTTTTACTGTCCACGATTTCCATCCGCTCCACCATCGCGACCGCTTCCTGCAGCGGCCTGATCTCCACGGTCATCGTCTGTTCTCCTTCTTCCCGCCGGTGCCCGGCAGGGGAAAGCGTCAGGTCGGTCGCAAGATAAATGTGGAGGACCTCATCGCAAAATCCCGGCGTCGTGTATATGGCCGTGAGCTTTTCCATTGCCCCGGCACGATATCCTGTCTCTTCTTCAAGCTCCCGGACGGCCGCAGGCTCCGGATCCTCTCCCGGGTCCAGCTTCCCCGCGGGCACTTCAAGGGTGTAGATGCCGAAGGGATAGCGGAACTGCCGCACAAGAAGAACTGTCCCGTCCGGGAAGACCGGCACGGCCACGGCGCCCCCGGGGTGATGCGCCACTTCCCGAATCCCCCGGTTCCCTGAGGGATACTCGATCTGATCCACGATCAGATCAAACACTTTTCCCCTGCGCACGACGTCATGCTTGATCACCTTCAGATCCATCAGCCCTGCGCCTCCATACGAATCACGCGGCGGGCTTCCGGCACCTCGATCCCCGCCTTGATGAACTCCAGATAGATCTGTTCGCGCAAACCCGTCTCAACAAGGAACTGTCGAGCATAGTCCACGCAGCGCGCCACCAGCGTGATCTCCACCGCAGTTTCGGTGACACCGGTGAGAAAGACCTGTGGCCGCGGATCGGCCAACAGCTCCGGATGTTTCGTGGCAGCCTCCAGCAGAATCGCACGAGCCCGTTCCGGTTCCGTGCCATAGGCAACGACAAACTTGAGCATGACCCGCATCGGGGCCTGCGGATAGGCATAGTTCACGATTTTGCCCTTGATCAAATCCGCATTCGGAATAACGATGGCGTTGTTATCGAAATTCAGGACTCGTGTCGACCGGAGGCCGATCTCGTGAACGTCGCCGATGATCCCCGGGATGAGTTCGATCCTGTCCCCGACGCGGAACGGACGGTCAATGAGAATGACGAATCCCGCGATCATGTTCGCCAGCGTATCTTGCGCGGCGAGCGCCACGGCCAGAGAGCCAACGCCGAGAGAAACCAGCAGGCTGCCGATGTTGATGCCAAAATGATCCAGAATAATGATGACCGCGACAAGGCCAACGAGAATGTTCATGACTTTGCTGGTCAGGGGACCGAGCGTCAGCTTCAGATTGGACGTCCCGTCCGCCGATATCTTCTCCAGGCGCCAGTCGATGATCTCGCGGATGATGCCGAGCAGGATTTTGATGACGATAATGACACCCGCGATATAGAGGAGCGCATCGGCATACTCCAGCAACTGCGCGACCGTCTCGTTGTCCGGCGTGAGCCCTTTCCGCACCTCTCGCACGGCGATGAAGCACCCGATCACGATCATGAGCAGGCGGACGTTGGCCATCAGGACGTCCAGGATCTTGTCATCAAGCACAGTCTTCGTTCGTCCGATGATCTTGTGCCCGAGCCAGCTGAGGAACGTACGGACCAGGCGCGTAAAAAGGACAAACACGAGGATGATCGCGCCCGCGATAAGCGAGTGGTACACCAGACTATTGAGCTGCATTGTTTCCTCGGCTTCCTGGCTTGACCGGCGCTGATCCCGCCTTGCAGAGCGGGCACTCTTCCGGCTTGTAGGTCACGACATCCATATGAAGGACCGCGTACTGTTTTCCCTCCGGCTCCACGGGAAATCTCACCCGCCCGCCGCTCCGGTCGACGATGTACCCCGTCCCGACCATCTTCCCTCCGCAACCGGTAACGATTGCTATCACTTCGTTGACTGAGCCCCCTGTTGTCACGACGTCTTCGCAGACCAGCACCCGCTCACCGCTGCGGATCGTGAACCCTCTGCGAAGCTGCATGGCGCCGTCCTTCCGTTCCGCGAAGATGGTCCGGGCACGGAGTTGCCGGCCCACTTCCTGCGCAACGACAATTCCCCCCATGGCCGGTGCGATGACGACATCCACGCTGCTGCGGGGAAATTGCGCGGCGATATCACCGCAGAGCGACTCGCAGTACCCGGGATACTGCAAGACCTTTGCGCATTGAAAGTACTGATTGCTGTGGAGCCCTGATGTCAACTGAAAATGACCTTCCAGCAACGCGCCGGTTTCCTTGAACATCGCCAGAACATCGTCTTTTTTCATAGCATGCCTTCTAGAAGAGTTGTGTATGTACCGGATCTCATGCCCTACCATCCCTTCGCGTCCCGCAGCCCGGTGATCTGGCGTACGTGCTTTTCGCCATGGGCAGAATAGATGCTGAGCAGCCGCTCGAGCGTCATGGGTCCGGATTCCGGATGTTGGGCCGTGCGGCTCCAGGCATCTTCTGGCAGGCTCCTCAGAAGCGCCACCCATCGCTCATGCAACCCCCGGATAATCGACAGAGAGCTCTGCAACGGAAGCGTGCCTGCATCGGCCGTCATGGCCCAGTCATCCTGGTTGTACGGCTTAAGCGTGGGGTTGTTCTCCGTGATGATGAGTTTCGCCCTGATGAAAGCGTTCATGTGGGAGTCGGCCAGATGGTGCACCACCTGGCGTACCCTCCATCCGCCCTCCCGGTACGGCGTATCCAGCTGGCTGTCCGTCAAGCCCCGGACAGCAGCTTCAAGTTTGGCCGGAAGTGCCTCGATACGGGCAATTTTTTCTCGTCGTTCATCCGCGGTGAGCATGAATGGCTCCAGTGAGAGGGGAAAGTTAGGCTTACCAAACCGAGATGTCGATGCCCCGGTCAACGTTTCCTGTTGACCCGTCGCACCAACGCCTGGACCAAAGACGCAGGCCTTTGGATCAGGCGTCGTTCTCCGCCAGTCCTTTGAACGGCCGTTCCCGATCTTCGAATTCCGGCCGGTAGTATTCCGACGCCTCATACTCCTGGACCCACCCGTGGTCCATGGAAAGCGCATCGAGCGTTGCTAGGACTCGCTCATACTCGCCTTGCCTGATCTTCCGGTCAAGCAGCGGCGTGGCGACAGCGCGATGCGTGGGGAAATACTGTGACATGACGCTGAGCGTCGTGTGCGGCCCCAATTCGCCCTGCACCCATTTCAGCGAATCCGTGCTTCCGGCAATGTCATTGGGCAGCACGAGGTGACGGATGATCAAGCCGCGCTTCACCAGGCCGTCCTCTCCAAGGATGAGCGTGCTTCCCACCTGGTGGTGCATTTCCTGGATGGCCGCACGGGCGTGTTGAGGGTAATCCCTGACCCTGGAATAGCGGTACCCCATCTCCCCATCGGCATACTTGAGATCGGGGAGATAAATGTCAATAATGCCCCCGAGCAGCCGGAGCACCTCAACGGAGTCATACGCGTTTGTGTTATAGATCAACGGTAGGGAGAGCCCCCGGCCGACGGCAATTTCAAGCGAGCGGACAATCTGGGGAACAAAGTGCGACGGAGAGACAAAGCCGATCTCATGACACCCCTTTGCCTGAAGTTCCAGCATCATCTCCGCGAGGCGCTCGAAGCTGACCTGATTTTTGCGCTCCTCCCTGGCGTTCTGACTGATCAGATAATTCTGGCAGTACACGCAGCGGAGATTGCAGTTGCCGAAGAAGATATTCCCCACGCCATTTGTGCCGACAAGCGCGGGTTCCTCGCCGAAGTGCGGCGTCGCGGCCGATACGATGGGAAGATATCCCGAGTAGCACCGTGCGATTTCATCCGCGAGCCGGTTGTTGCCGCAATCGTGGGGGCAGATCGAGCAGCGCCCGAGCATCGTTTCGAGCACCTCCACCCTCCGCCTCAACTCGCCGGATGCGTAAAGCGATATATAGGAAGGAACCCAGGACATGAGATGAATATACGAAAAAGCTGTGGTGGATTCAAAAATGCGGGATGCACCGAAGACAAACACCGAGGACACAGGGAAGGCGCCACTGGAGTGACGCGATCACAATCTCACCTTCTCCCCTTTCTCCCATTTTTCCCATTCATCTTTGAACACCACGTGTTTGCTGTCGATCGCCCTGTCGATCGTCAGCACTCCATCCAGATGATCGATCTCATGCTGCAGCAATTCACTGAGCGCTCCTTCGGCATGCAGATGATGCCGCTTCCCGTCGAGGTCCCGGTACTGCACCTCGATGGCGAGATTGCGTCTGACCTTTGCCAGGAGATTCGGCAGGCTGAAGCAATCATCCCAGAGGCTCATCAGTTTCCTGCTGCGCCGGACGATCTTCGGATTGACAAGGGGCATGGGGCGGTCAACATTGATGAACACCACGCGCTGGGAAATGCCGATCTGAGGCGCCGCGATGCCACGCCCGAATCCGTGGCGTGCACGGAAATCCTGAAGTGTGTCACGAAGGTCGTCGACCAAGTGTCTGAGTCCTTCGCCGTCGAAGGACTCCACCTTGCGGCATTTCTGCCGGAGGACAGGGTTGCCAAGAATGAGAAGTGACTGGACGGACATACGTTTGTCCTTTCAAGAAACCAGAGTACGTCGTGGATGGTCTGTTTTCACTTCCGGGTCTCCTCTTCCAGAAATCCCTCCGCTCGCCGGACCCTTCCCATTTTCTGCCCCAGGAAGCGCTCGCCCACCTCGGTAAATTTGGAGGGGAGGTCGCTCACATAGAACTGCAGGTTCGGGTGCTGGGTGCTCGGATTGCGGAGTCCACTCGCATCGAGCGTGCGGGAGACTTCTGCAGCCGTCGCACTGCCGGAGTCGATCAGCGTGACGTGAGGCTCCATGGCCGAACGGATCGCATCACGCAGCACGGGATAGTGCGTGCAACCCAGAATGAGCGTATCGATCTTTTCGAGTTTGAACGGGAACAGATATTCCTTCGCGACCAGCCCGGTGACCTGGTGGTCGATCCACCCTTCTTCTGCAAGCGGGACAAACAGGGGACAGGCGCGCGAAAACACCTGCACGTGCCTGTCGATCTGCCGAATGGCGTTGGTGTACGCGTTGCTGTTCACGGTGGCGACTGTGCCGATGACCCCCACCCGCTTGTTCGCCGTCGCCGCAACGGCCGCACCCGCACCGGGAACGATCACCCCGATCACCGGCATCCTTGCGAGCTTCTGTACCACGTCCAGCGCTACGGCCGACACCGTGTTGCAGGCGACCACGACCATCTTGACGTCCCTGGAGAGAAGAAACTCCACATCCTGGGTGGCATACTCGCGCACGACCTGGGGAGATTTTGGCCCGTAGGGCACGCGGGCGGTATCGCCAAAGTAGATGATGTTCTCGTTCGAAAGCTCGCGCTGGAGCGCGCGGACGACGGTCAGTCCTCCGATGCCGCTGTCAAAGACGCCGATCGGTTTTTCGTTTGTTGTCATGGCACTATGACCCCAGCGCCCGGCCTGCGAGTTCTCTGATCGTCGCCAGGATCTGTTCCCTGATCTCCTGGCGACGCCTGGGATCGACGACGGGCACGCCGCTGCGATCGAGCACGTAGAAGGAGTCGATGATGCCGTCGACGCGCGTGGC
Source organism: Bacteroidota bacterium (assembly GCA_017860555.1). GTDB lineage: Bacteria > Bacteroidota > Ignavibacteria > UBA10030 > UBA6906 > JAGDMJ01. The sequence continues at coordinate 1,447 of JAGDMJ010000081.1, read as the reverse complement.
GATCTTCGCGAAGTAAATATTCAGGCCAAGACGCGACATGGTCTCGGTGACACGATAGAGAAAACCCACCGAGTCCGGCGCGTAGACGTCCACAATCGTGAAACGCGGGTTGTCCTCGAACCTGACATCGGTACGAATCGACGGGTTCGCCGGCTGACGGAGGCGGCGCTTCCACCGCCGGTGATGCTCTCGAAAGAGATGATCGAGATCCAGCGTGCCTTCCATCACCAGCTTCAGGTCCTCGGTGATCTTCCGGCAGACGGCGCGATCAAGCTCTTTCCGGGTGCCCGCGTCGGCAACCCGGAACCGGTCGATAATGATCCCGTCCTCCCGCGTGAAGATATTTGCGTCGAAGATGTTGGCATCGTTGGCGGAGAGCACCGCGCAGAACCTGGAAAGCGCAAAAGGCGCGTCACGGGCGATGACCGTGACTTCAGTGAAGCCACCGGTATCCACGCACATCACCGAGACCTGCTCCCCGGCCCTGCTCCGCAAGATATGTTCCCTGATCTCGTCTTCCGTAAAAAGGGAGAAGTACGAATCGTTCTGCATTCCGCGCAGGTGACGCGCGACGTCCTCCGCCGGGAGGTCGGCGCTGAGGACATCGATCAGCCGCCCCTGCACTTCCTCCCGCCGGGCATGATGGAACTGGTCCACCTGCTCACCATGCAGATTCCGTGCAAGCACTTCCGCGGTGCGCTGGTAGAGCTCCTCGAGCATGGTCGCTTTCCATTCGGTCCACACCCCGGGGTTCACGGCAGAGAGATCCGCGTAGGTCAGCAGATACAGATAATCCAGAAACTGGGGCTTCTCAAAACGCCCGGCAAATTCTTTGAGCGTCTCGGGATCATGAACGTTCCGGCGGAAGGCGATCTGCTCCATGATCAGGTGATTTCGCACCAGGAATCCGATCTCGGGGAACAGCTCTTCCAAACCGAGGCGCTGAAGAATGACGCGCGACATCTCGACGCCCGTGATCTCGTGATCAGCCACGCCCCGCGGCTTGGCGATGTCGTGCAGCAGGATTGCCATGTATAACAGATCCTTCCTGCGCAGGTTCCGAAAGACCTCGTGCAGGAACCCTCGCTCCTCCCGGAGCTTCTCGGCATTCGCGATGGCAATGAGCGTGTGTTCGTCGGCAGTGAAATAATGGTAGACGTTATGCTGGAAGAAAGCCACCAGATCGCCGAACTCCGGGATGAACCGGCCAAGCACATTGAGATCGTTCATCTCATGCAGCGTTCGCGCGACACTGTGGGAATTCAAGATACGGCGGAACGCGGAGGTGCACTCCGCCGCCCCGGGCATGTCCGGGAAAACGCACCTGCTGCTTCGTTCGATCACCGCCCGGAGCCCGAAATCGAGCGGCACGTCTAGCTCGGCGGACAGGACGAAGGCCTCGAAAATGCGGCGGGGGTCATCAAACGAGCTCACCCCGGGATCGACG
>JAGDMJ010000080.1 GCA_017860555.1 Bacteroidota bacterium | reverse complement strand
TCCTGGAGCGTCATGGCAAATCGCTTTCTCAAGAGTAAAAGCACTCTGGTTGTCCTCGGTGTGGCCGGGGCCCTGGCCTTCGGGATCCTTTATGACAGGGTGAGCCCGGCCGCGTCAGTGGATATGCGGTACAGCAGAAGCGAGATCCTGGAACGCTCGCGTTCCTACCTGCTTGGGCTGGGGTACGACCTGAAAGAGTATCAGCAGGACGCGTGGGTTAGCGTGGAAGGGCGTACCCACCTCTATCTCCAAACACGCGTCGGGATGGATCGTGCCAATGAGATCGTCCGTTCGGACACGATTCCGGCACATCACTGGTACGTCTCCTGGTACGATGCCTCCCTGCCGCAGAGCCAGAACCCCGAAACCTTCCGGGTCTGGATAACCGTGGGCGGCCGCCTGCTCGGTTTCGAACATGTCATCGACGACTCCGTGGGAATGCCATCCGTGTCGCCTGCCGAGGCACGGTCGATGGCAGAGAACTTCCTGGTGGCTCAACAAGTGCCTCTGCACGAGTATCAACTCAAGACGTCGTCGGATACGAAACTTCGGGGACGCACGGACTACCGATTCGTCTGGTCCAGACAGGATATGCTCGGGGAACAGGAACTCTGGCTCAGGGTCCAGGGGGATGAGGTGGGGGGGTACCGCGCGTCATTCATCCCCGAGGGGGATTTTCAGCGTGAATATGGAGACACGTTCACGAAGATGACGTTCATTGTCACCGCCTCGTTTGCCACACTCTTCTTCCTCTTCTTCTTCATCATTGTGTTGTTCCTGAGGAAATACCACGAAGGAGAAGTGGGCACCCGCACCGCTGCTTTGGTCTTTGTGGGATTGTTCGCCATGTCCGTTCTCTCCACGCTCAACCAGTATCCGGTCTTGGGGGCATCGGCGACGATCGGCGACTTGAACAAAGCGAACGTGCGGCTCGTGGTCTTTGGCATGGATATCTTCATCGTACAGGTTTTCTTCAGTGTCATGGTCTTTGCCGCTTGGAGCGTGGGCGAATCCTCCTCCCGTTCACTCTGGCCACGGAAATTGACCGCGGTGGACAGCACGCTCTTCCGGAAGTTCTTCACTGTGGAGGTGGGAGAAGGCATCCTGCGCGGTTATGCGTGGGGTCTGGGGTTGCTCGGACTCTTCGCGCTGGTCTGCTATGGCCTGACCAGGTGGGCGGGAGTCTATCTGCTTCCCACGGAAGTCTCCGGGATCGCGGAGGCGTACGTTCCTGCGGCACAACCGATCCTCTCAGGCTTTATCGGGGCCGTGACCTGTGAGATCATGTATCGCCTGTTTTTCATCTCCTTCCTGAACGAGCGGCTGAAGAAACCCTGGTTGGCCGTCCTCGCGGCGGCCGTCACATGGACCGTGACGGCGTATGCCCTCTGGTCGGTACCCCTTGGCCATCCTCGTCCAGGCCTCCATTTCGCCGTTCTCCTGCTGTTCGGCCTCGCCTTTGGCTACCTCTTTCTGCGCTACGATCTGATTACGACGATTATGGCGAATTTCGTTCTGATCTCGCTCAGCGCCGCAATCCCTCTCTTCTCTTCCCGGGGAGCGTATTTTGCGCCGGTGCACTGGATGGTTCTCCTGTTCCTGGCAATTCCCCTGGTGATCGCCGTTCTGGGTCTCGTCAAGAAACAACGGTTCGAGTTCACGCCGGAGACGATGCCCACGCATATCAAGCGTATCAGCGAACGAGAGCGGATGGCCAAGGAACTGGAAATCGCGAGGAGCGTGCAGATGAGTTTGCTCCCGAAAACAAATCCGCGGGCTGACGGATACGATATCGCCGGGATCTGCATCCCCGCGCTGGAGGTTGGAGGCGACTATTACGACTTTGTGACGCTTGGCGGCTCCAGAATCGGGATCGCGATCGGCGATGTTTCGGGGAAGGGCGTTCCCGCGGCAATCTACATGACATTGACCAAAGGCATCCTCCAATCGCATGCAGAGGACAACGTCTCGCCCAAACTCGTGCTGAGCAAGGTGAACAGCCTGATGTATCGGACCATCGAACGGAATTCGTTCGTCAGCATGTTTTATGCGATTCTCGACATTCGACAGAGGACCATCAGGTTTGCGCGGGCGGGGCAATGCCCGGTCATCCTCACACAGCACGCTGATCATGAGGGTTCTTTCCTCACCCCGAAAGGGATGGCCCTTGGCCTGGAGATGGGGAAAGTGTTTGATGCTGTGCTGGAAGAGCGCGAATTGCGCCTCCAACCCGGCGAAGTGCTGGTCTTCTATACCGATGGCTTCACCGAAGCGATGAACAAACAGGAAGACGAATTCGGGGAGCGGCGGCTCGTGGAAGCGGTGTCACGCCACCGGACGAAGCCCGCCCCCGAGATGATCCGGGGCATCTGCGACGAGGTGAAGGGTTTCACCGGGGATGTGATTCAGCACGATGACATGACCATGGTTGTGCTAAAGGTTACATAAGGATACGCCTATGCGACGGGTTTCGATCTCTGGTTTCATCCTGTCGTGCACCCTGCTTTGCGCCCGCGGAATCGCCGAAAAAGGGCGACGATCAACGACTATGCCTGGAGCAAAGAGCTCAGCAGGTCGATTGCCGTAGGCCTCCGTTTGTTCTCTGGGTGACCGGCGAGATCGGTGGTGGGAAGGTCCTGCTGGATGAAATGGGAATGAAATCCGACAAGGGGATGTGATGTCTCGAAGTGCTCTCTTTGTGATCTTGACCTCTCTCTGCTGCGCTGGGTGTGACCAGTATACGAAGAGCCTCGCCCGTGAAGATCTCGAACCAGGCCAGCCGGTGAGTTACCTGGGCGGGTTTGTCCGGCTCCAGTACGAAGAGAATGCCGGCGGGATGCTGAGCGTTGGATCCGATCTTCCGGAGTCGCTCCGATTCTGGGTGTTTACAGTAACCGTCGGACTCTTCCTGTTCGGCATCCTTTCTGTGGTGTGCATTCATCCGAAACTTGCGGTGGGGGACCGCTTTTCGGGCGCATTGATCGTTGGCGGAGGTTTCGGAAACCTGATCGACCGGCTTCAGTACAACGGTTTCGTGATCGATTTTCTTAATATCGGGTTGGGGCCGATCAGGACGGCGGTGTTCAATCTTGCCGACGTCGCGGTCCTCTCCGGTGCGGCGCTGCTGCTGGTACGGCATCTCCGCAAGGCGGCGACGTGAGGGCGGAAGGTTTTTCCCTGAGCCCTTTCAACTCAGGGGCGTAGTTCACCCATAACCCACATCCTGGCTCTTTCCGTGGCTCGAACCAAACTCGATCTTCCCGCCAGCTTTCCTTTCTCCACTGACATTCCGGTCAGGATCACTGATGTCAACTACGGCGGACATCTCGGCAACGATTCGCTCCTGTCGTTGCTCCAGGAAGCACGGTTGCAGTTTCTCCGGGAGCACGCCTACTCGGAGAAAGATGTGGAGGGAAGGGGAATGATCATGTTGGATGCCGTGGTCCTGTACAGATCGGAAGCGTTCTACGGCGATCTTCTCCGCATCGAAGTTGCTGTGGCCGATGTAGGGCCGCACGGATGCGACCTTCTGTATCGCGTTACGCAAAAAGAGTCCGGCAAAGAAGTCTCCCGCGCAAAGACCACTATCGCGTTCTTCGATTACGCAAAGCGTAAAGTCGTCGAGGTTCCTGACGCTTTTCGCCGAAAGTTCGCCCCGCCAATGCAGAATACCTGACCCGACGCAGCAGGCAACGACACCCGCACGAAGGGAATGCCCGGCGGGATTTGTGTGTTAAAGATTTGCAACCGCATGTCCTTTTCTGAACTTCCCGGAGGCTTCGTTGTCGACGACGACCATTAAGCTGACAAGCAAGCTCTATCGGTACGTGAAGGAGACGTCCCTGCGAGAACCCGGGATCCTGCGGCGCCTTCGGGAGGAAACCAGGAGATCTACCTCTGATCCCGAAATGCAGATCAGCGCGGAGCAGGGTCAGTTGATGAGCCTCCTGGTTCGCCTCATGAACGCGAGAAAAGCGCTTGAGATCGGGGTCTTCACGGGGTATAGCTCGCTCAGCGTGGCACTGGCTCTCCCACCGGACGGCAGGCTTGTCGCCTGCGACAAGAGCGAAGAGTGGACCTCCATCGCCAGGAAATACTGGGCGGAGGCCGGCGTGGCCGACAGGATTACCCTGAAGCTGGGGGCAGCCCTGGACACGCTTGATGAGCTCCTTGCCACCGGGGAAGCGAACACATTCGATTTCGCTTTTATCGACGCCGACAAGAAAAACCTCTTGCTCTATTACGAGAGAGTTCTCCAGCTGCTTCGCCCGGGGGGACTTCTTGGCATAGATAACGTCCTCTGGTCCGGACGAGTAGCCGACCCCCGAGTGCGTGACAGGGATACCGTCGTGATCCGCAAGCTGAACAAACAGATGCACGACGATCCACGGATCGTGATGAGCATGATCCCGATTGGAGATGGGTTCACCATCGCCCTCAAGAAGTGAGCTAAAGGGAGGACGTAAGGCAGGCTTCAGGGCACCGTTGTTCATCAGGATCTGTTGGCGGTTCCGATTCCGGATGGTGGACAGCCGATCCATGAATCATGAGTGCTAGAACACGATAAAGCCTGAATGCGGTCCACGCGATTTGATTCCGGAACTCTCTCTTTGTTTTTCTCCCCGATTCTGCCTATTTTTCCTCGATTACCCTTCACTTTGGAGAGCCCTGGTGGAAGAACAACACGCTGAGATACACGAACTCAATGAATTGATGAAACGGCGCCGTGAAGAGCACGATGCGCTGAAAAATGCAGGCATTAACCCTTATCCGTACGCTTTTGAGCGAACGGCCTACTCACAGGAGATCCTCGATTCATTCAAGGATGACCAGCCCCATCGGGATGTGGCAATTGCGGGCCGGATCATGTCACTCAGAAGGATGGGCAAAGCCTCTTTTTTCCATCTCGAAGACCCCCGGGGACGCATCCAGGTGTACCTCCGGAAGGATGACCTCGGGCCATCGTACGACGCCTTCAAGCTGATGGACATCGGCGATCTGATCGGTGTGGAGGGCTTTGTCTTCCGGACCAAGATGGGGGAGGTCTCCGTGCATGCCCGCTCTCTGAGCCTCCTCGCGAAATCGCTCCGTCCGCTCCCCATTCCGAAGGAAAAAGTGGATGATCAGGGGAAGAAGACGGTCTATGATCCATTCTCCGACAAGGAATTGAGATACCGGCAGCGGTATGTGGACCTGGTCGTCAATCCGCAGGTACGCGAAGTGTTCATCAAGCGAAGCAAGATCATAGCCACGATCCGGCGCGTCCTTGATGAACGTGGATATCTGGAGGTCGAGACGCCGGTGTTACAGCCCCAATACGGTGGTGCATTCGCCCGTCCGTTCGTCACGCATCACAACGCCCTTGACATTGATCTCTATCTTCGCATCGCGGACGAACTGTACTTGAAGCGGCTGATCGTTGGCGGTTTTGACGGGGTGTATGAGTTCGCGAAAGATTTCCGGAACGAGGGGATGGACCGGACTCACAACCCCGAGTTCACGATGCTGGAAGTCTACGTCGCCCTGAAGGACTACATCTGGATGATGGGGCTGGTGGAAGATATGGTCAACAAAGTGGCGCTGGCGGTGAACGGCTCTTCGAAGGTCCAGCATGGTTCGCGGGTCATCGATTTCACGCCTCCCTGGAAACGCATCACCATGATTGACGCGATCAAAGAACGGACGGGCCTGGATATCCGCGGCATGGATGAACAGGCCCTCCGGCATGCCGCAGCGTCGATCCAGGTCGAGGTTGGCCCCACGGACGGGGCGGGGACGATCATTGACGGGATCTTCAGCGAGAAAGTGGAGCCGCATCTCATCCAACCGACGTTTGTCATGGACTACCCGCTCTCCATGTCCCCCCTCGCGAAACGGCACAGGACGGAGGAAGGGCTTGTTGAGCGCTTCGAGGCGATATGCAACGGGCAGGAGATCTGCAACGCATTCAGCGAACTGAACGACCCCCTGGACCAGCGTGCCCGCTTCGAAGAACAGATGCGCAACCGGGCACGGGGAGAAGTCGAGGTGCAGCCTTTGGACGAGGATTACTTGCGTGCCCTGGAATACGGCATGCCCCCCACGGCAGGGCTTGGAATCGGCATCGATCGGCTCACGATGCTGCTGACAGGCCAGGACTCCATTCGTGATGTGATCTTTTTCCCTCAGATGAAGCCAGACAAATAGCTGATGCCATGCATCTACCCGGGCTTCTGGTCACCGTTGTGTTCGCAGCGTGCTCGTCCATTGCCGCTGCAGGCACAAGTGGGATCCTGGAGGGGACCGTCCGCGATAAGCGCACGGGAGAAGCCCTCCCTGGCGTGAACGTGCGCCTCACGCAGCCCCGGACAGGTGCAACCACGGACGTTGACGGCAGGTATGTGATCCAGAATATCCGTGCCGGCACGTATGAGGCCCGGTTCAGCCATATCGGCTACAGGTCCCATGTTGTGAGAAATGTGCTCATCAATGCCGACCTGAGAACTCGCCTTGATGTCGCGCTTGAACCGACCGAACTTGAACTCGACGAAGTGACCGTTGTCCAGGAGAAGCCGCTGATCCAAAGGGACGTCACCGGCACAACGTATATTATGTCCGGGGAGGAAATCACGCTCCTTCCTGTGGACCGGAGCACCGATGTGCTCCGGTTGAAAGCGGGTGTGACGAACGAAGGGAACGTCCGGGGAGGCAAGAGCACGGAAGTGAGTTACCTGGTGGATGGGCTGCCCGTGCAGGATGTCCTGAGAGGAGAATTGATCTCCAGTCTGCCGAAAAGCTCCATCGTCGGCCTCACCATGTACACAGGTGGTTTTGAGGCGGAATATGGCAATGCTCTTTCGGGCATTGTCAATATTGTCACCCGGACGGGATCCGACGCGCACCGGTGGTTCGTTCGCGGAGCGAAGGACAATCTCTTCGGCGGCACGCAGGTGAGCAAGACCAATGAGTTCGAGTTTTCGGCGTCGGGTCCCATCAAAAAAGGGAAAGCATACTACCTTGCCGCGGTGAACGGTTTCTTCACGGGCACCCGGTGGTGGCAGGATTTTCAATATTTCTATACGCTGCCGGTTGACCAGACGGTGAACGGTCTTGGCAAGATCGACTACGAATTTGAGCCGACGCTTCGCCTTGGCGCGCAGGTTCTGTACGCGCGGCATTCGTGGCGCGACTACGAGTTCAACTGGCGATACAACCTGAGCGGCCTCCCGCCGGAGCAGCGGACCTCGACCCGGCTTGCCACCACGCTTTCACATACGGTGAGCAATAGCTTTTTCTATACGGCCAGCCTCAGCTGGCTCTACGTCTCTTCACGGATCGGCGAAGGGAGCAAAGAGGAGCTTGAAGGCGCGGTTCCGTACCAGTATGACTTCTTCCTCAGGTTCGTCGAGGCGGGGCAGCGGGCGTGGTGGAGCAGATCGGTGCAGAACAACAGTACTCTGCGGATCGATGGAACGTGGAAAGCGGCGGATGTGGACCTTGTGAAGTTCGGCGGCGAATTCACGTTCTATGATCTCTCCTCCGATATCGTGAAATACGAGCCGCGGAAGACCTTCTTCGGCAAGCCCCTGGTCGACGAGCCCCAACTCAACTTCAGCACGCGGTACTCGTACAGGCCGCGGGCCGGGGCTCTCTACATCCAGAACAAGCTGGACGTCCTGTCGGAGGGAGCACTGTTGACGGCAGGGCTCCGCTATGACTTCCTGGACCCACGGGCCAGCCGGCCCGCCATCGAGGCGGTTCCGGCTGCGGATTCTGCGTACCTGTTTCCCGTCAATGCGTTCGTCCCTGCGTCGATCAAGCAACAGTTGAGTCCTCGCTTCGGCGCAGCGCTCCAGATGGCGGAGAACGGCTACCTGTACGTGAATCTTGGATGGTATTTCCAGTACCCGCTTTTCGAATACTTCTATTCGGGCCTGGACCGCGTGGGCCTCGCGAAGGGAATGAGCGCCATTACCGGCAATCCGAACCTCGAGCCCGAGCGGACAAAAATGTGGGAGATCAGTTTCAAGTACTCGTTCCCGCACAATATCGTCGGGTCCATTACCTACTTCAGGAAAGAGACCTCCAACCAGGTTGACGCGAAAACCTTCATTCCGGGCGACAGCAAACTCGCCGGCAACTTCGGGTTCGCCGAGTATGTCAACAGTCCCTACGCCGAAGCAACGGGATGCGAAATCGTCCTCTCGCGTGAACGAGGCGACTGGGTGACGGGGGAAATATCGTATACATACATGGTGGCGGAAGGGACAAGCGGGAGTGCATATGATGGTTTCTATGTCGCGCAGTATGGACTTCCTCCTGGCGTGCGTGCATTTCCCCTGAGCTGGGATCAGCGGCACACGGTCAAAACGCTCCTCTCCGTCCTCTCCCCATGGGGCCAGGGGTTGCATCTGGTGACGGACTGGCATACGGGATTGCCCTACACGGATTATCCGACAAGCACCGGGTTCGAGAAAGTTGAAGGGGGGAGATTTTTCCAGAACAACGGACGGATGCCTACCTACTTCAACATGGATGTGAAACTTGAGCAAAGGTTCACACCCGGTTGGTGGCCCTCGTCCGTGATCCTGCTCTACCTTGATGTTCGCAACATTCTCAACAGTCAAAATGTCAGATGGATGGATTCGAATGGACGCATCGGAGGAGAACTCGCAGACCCGTCCGGCTACTACATCGGGAGGAGGACACGCCTTGGCGTGCAGGTGGACTTTTAGCGTACCGGTCATCGCGCTCTGGGCACTGCTCTCTCCCGGGTGCGACGAATCGCTGCCTCCGAGGACCGACCCGGAGAATGTCCTCATTGCTTCCTTGCAGCCTCCTCACGACGTCATTGAGATGAGCGATGGGGCCCCGATACGCACCGCAGGCTCATTTATTGCGTATCTCAAGAACACGCACGACGAGGCGCTTCAGAAGGAAGCCGACATCCGTGCCACGATCACCGTCTTCATGGCGAAGTCCCCCCACGTTCGCAGGACCATCCTCGTTCCTCCCGAGCTCGCGCACCCTGCGCTCGATGGCAGATTGCTGACCTTGCTTCCGGGGGATTCAGCCCGCTTTCTGGTTGTGTGGGACCAGAAAACAGACACGGGCGTGCCTTTCTGGGAGTACGTGCCGCTGACGCTGGTACAAACGCCGTTGGGCGACTATTATGATTCTGATCCGATCGAATTCGTCGCTCAGGCATCAATACAGGTGTTCGACGGAGTGCAACCCCGCACGAGTCCGCCCATCTACTATACATCAAAGTACAGATTATTCGAGACTATCGATGGGAACGATTAATACCGTTTTTGCTGTCCACAACCATCAGCCGATCGGCAACTTCGAAAACGTGTTCGAAGAGGCCTACCGGCTTTCATACAGGCCTTTTATCGATGTGCTGGAGCGCCACCCGTCCATCAAGTTTACACAGCATTGGACCGGAACCCTTTTGGAATGGCTGATCCGCAAGCATCCCGAACTTATCGAACGGATAAAATGGCTGGTGCAACGTGGTCAGCTGGAGCTGCTAACGGGATCCTATTATGAGGCGATTCTTGCCGTCATCCCCGAGCAGGACCGGATCGGGCAGATCAGGAAGTTGACGCATACCATTCAGACGACCTTCGACTATACTCCGCGCGGGATGTGGCTTGCCGAGCGGGTCTGGGAGCAACACCTGGTGGGTTCGCTGGGGAAGGCAGGAGTGGAATTCGTGATGGTTGACGACACGCACTTTCGCCACGCCGGCCTCAAGGACCGGCAGCTCCTCGGGTACTATATGACGGAAGAGGAGGGGCAGACCCTGAAGGTAATGCCCATCGACAAGACGCTGCGTTACACAGTTCCGTTCAGGCCCTTGAATGAAACACTCGAGTATTTCCGAGGAGTGGCCTCGGCTGATGGCCAACGGGTTGTGATCATTGCTGACGACGGAGAGAAATTCGGGGTCTGGCCGAAAACGTACAATTCGGTCTACGAACAGGGATGGCTCGAATCCTTCTGTCGCATGCTGGAGGAGCAGAGCATTTGGGTGAAGACCATGCACCTGGGCACGGTCGTCGACTCGCTCCCGCCGCAGGGACGCATCTACCTCCCGACGGCTTCCTATTCCGAAATGATGATGTGGGCGCTGGATCC
>JAGDMJ010000079.1 GCA_017860555.1 Bacteroidota bacterium | reverse complement strand
CTGCGTGCACAGAATGTTCTCGCTGTTCTGAAAGGAGATCGCGAAGCCTGGGCAGCCATCTCGCAGGGCAGGCACAAGGTTGAAGACTATCAGCAGATCCTCAAATGGATCGCCTACACCTGGGAATGGAATTGCGATCCCGGGGAGAAGACCGGAAAAGACAACGACCAGACGAGAACCGCGATTGAGAACTTCCAGCGGCAGTACAACATCGAGCTTGACGCGTTCATTCCGATCAACGGCAAGGTAGGTTCCGAGACCTGGGGAGCGTTCTTCGATATCTACATGCGGGAACTCATGACGCTCCTGGCCACCAACAAGGCAGGATTGGAGTCATATCGGTCGAAGCTCAAGTTCATCAAAGGGCGTCCGGAGTGTGTTGGATGCGGTGAGTTCTTCCCGATCACCAAGGACAGGAACAAGACCGAGATCGACCGGAGGGTGGAGCTGTTGTTCTTCGATCCCGGCGAAGAGCCGGAGCTCAAGTGCCATCCCGAACCTGGAAAGTGCAGGCACAAGGAATGCGACCTGTACGGGAACAAGCTTTACAGCTTCTCCCGCGTGGAATGCAAACCCCCGGTCCCGGCGCCTCCGTCCTCGACGCATACGATCCGCATCGTCGACGTCGATACGCCGCACTTCATTCCAAGCCTCGAAGAGCTGACGATCACCTATGAGATCACAGGCCCGATGGGGCGCATCCAGAACATCAAACTGGTCGCCGAATCAGAGAAAGAGCCCGGGAGGAGACTCTTCGAGAAGGACCTTGGAATCCCGGCGAGCCCGGCGTCTTCGGTTGTGTGGAAAGGCGAAGCGACCGATCCTGACTATGACGGCTTCCTGAACCTGGCGGCAAGTCCATATCAGGTGTGGATGGTCCTTACCACGCTCTCCGGGACGTCGGCCGAAAGCAACAAAGGGAAGGTCTCGGTGATCCCCGAGGCGATCGAGATCTTCGTCGATGACAAAGGCCCGGCGACGATCGATGACTCTGCCAAAAAGATCATCGCGGACCTGATGGACAGCATTGCGAAGAACAAGGGAAAAGGAGTCGTTGTTTTGCCGAGCGCGATCTTCAAAACCGACTCCACCCAGATGAATAACGACTTATCCTTCCAGTTATACAAGACCAAGTGGCGCCGGGGTGTTTCCATTCCCCTCTATGCACGGATCTGGCTGAAAGGAAAGGATGGAAAGCGCAAGCGTGTCGCCCAGGCGACTGCAGGAACCAAAGTCCTTTGGGACGTTGCCCTGGAGACCGACGCCGAATTCAACGCCACCCTGAAGGGACGCAGCCTCGACAAGCCGGCGATGTCATTCGTCCAACAGGTGACGGCCTACAAGAAAACCGCGACGGAGCCTCAGGGACGCACTGCCCACAAGTACTTTGGGGGCCAGCGGACAACGAACGCGGATCGAGGGGCTGACGAACTCCAGTGGGTGAAGATCAATGACGACTGGAACGCGCTGGCCCCGTCGCAGCGCACCTGGGGCTCGCACAGCCTGTGCAAAACAACCCGCGCGTTCGATGCCGAAACGGGAATCTGCTTTGCCTGCAGCCGCATGGCGGGCGACGTCCACACCGTCTCCGCCTACATTGACACCGATGGCACGCCGGATACCAAGGATGACAAAGCGCTTGTCGGCATACCGGCCGCGAAACATTCCAATGCCATAACCTTCACCACACGGCGGCAGATTTCCGTCGTGCAAAGCTACAAAGTAGGCAAAGGGACCACTGACGTTGATCTCTCCACCATGACGCGTGAGTATGACAAGGCGGCCATGACGTTCGATGCCGCGCCCGGACTTGCCGTACAGGAAGTGCAGGCCAGCTGGAGAACGGCCTACCAGAAAGTCATTGCCCAACTCTCGAAGACCGACAACTTCGTGCGGGACGCCGCTCTGACGGACCCCGAGCTCTATCCCGTGAAGTACAAAAGCTTCAACGACTACTGGGATCACACTCATCCCAAAAGCGGCAAGGTATCGAAGCTCTTCCATCGGCTCTTTTCCTTCCTTCAGTCCGCGGACGAAGAAACGTATCGCAAGGAGTGCGACAAGCACGCGTACAGGATCTACTACGACGTTGTTCAGAGTTTTCCTCTTGGAGAGAAGGGTTTGACGATCTTCAAGTTCGGAGAAAACGGCGACCACAACATGTGGAAGGGCTCCTTTACCGCGGGGATCGCACCCTCAATCCCGAAGTTCACCGGCATCGACAAGACCATGTTCTTGATCTTTGAATCAGGCAAAGCGGATCGGATCCTCGTTCACGAAGTGGGGCATCAGGTGTTCCTGGCTCATGCTCCCGGGCATTTCGACTCGGGAGACAGCCGGACCGCGCAGGATGCCAAAGGGAACAAGATCACCCAGCCTGACGGCTTTCAGCCAAATGCGCACGCCGACAATCAGTGGTGTGTCATGTCATACCACAAATCGGACCCGAAAGAGCTGTGCGGCCTTTGCATCCTGAAGCTGAGCGGTTGGAATTACACGAAGATCAACATGAACGGAACCATTTCCTAAGATGACAGCACAGGCAGACATCCCGGCAGTCGATCAAGCCATCGTCGCGGAGGCCATCACGACGTTCTTCGACGGCAAGTTCACCGATTTCTTTGCCGTGGTCGTTGATCCTTCCAGCCGCGAGCTGATCTCCATGGAGTTTTACGAAAAACGGCCGGACCTCGGGGAGATCCAGTTCTTGAAGCAGGTGGGCTGGGACATCGTTGTTCCGCCTGAGGCACAGCCGTTCGCGGCGACAAGCGGACTGCTGCGCGATCAGGTGAACGCGTTCTGGGCCGGATGGAGAACTCCGGACACGTACAGCGCGCTCTCATTGTATCAGGAAGGGCCGCTGAATCTCCCGATGGATCCTGCTGCCAGGCTCATCCAGCCTGCGATCGTCGTGCCCAGCAGGAACATGCTGCAGTATTTCTGGCTGCCGAAAGACGACGCATGGTCGCTGTACAGGCACGAATTCCGGGGAAACCAGGGGGAGCGAGGGAGCGTTGCAACGTCACGTATTGGCCCGGCCGGGCATGAGCCTCTCCTTTCCTCCGCCATTCCCATCCCGGGGGCAGAAGACGACCGGAGCGCCGTCGCATGGATCGAACAGACAGACACCGGTATCAAAGCCACTGCAATGCTCTTTTCCGGGGACACCTCGGAGTCGCTTTCCACGCCGGCCGTTCCCTTTGTTGCCCCCGTGAAGCGGCAGAGGCTTGCGATGCATGTGAGCGCCGGCGGGACCGTCTCCATCGGATTCGTTGCGGAATCGAAGATCGGGGGATATGTCGTCATGGAGGTGCGGTTCGACTTTGCGAATCATATCTTCACCTTCCACCCCGCCTCACTTCGGCTCGAACCCGGCTCGGTGCATTCGGCGTGCATGTTCTTTTCCAAGAACCCGCATGAACATGACAGTTTTGTCTGCGCACTGTCGGCGAAGGGGGTTCTCACGGTGATGAAGCCCGGGAGTGATTTTGTGCGGGTGGTCCGGGAGCACGTGGATCCTGCGTATGATTTCCCCATCCTCACCTCATCCACCGGGAGATACGAGGCAACGAGGACGGACGGCGAATTGGAATTCATCATGCTACCCTGACGATCACAGCGATGGCAGAGCATTCAAGTCAAACGAGCCAGGCAAAGAAGGTCGCCCTCCCCTCCTCGATCGAGCAGGTGATGTGGTCGAAGAGGCTCGCCGCGGTGGGGGGGCTGGTGGGATTGGAAGTGCAAACCCTTTACATCGGGAACAATTCCGAGATCCAGGTCGAGCTCACGGACGCATCCGGCAAGTCGCTGGGGAAGTACAGCGAACGAACCGCTGGCAACAAGTTCTGGGCGCAGATCCGCGTTCCCGCAGACGTCAGGGATGAGTTATACGCGACCGTGAAACTGCCGAAGCATGGTCTGCAGAAGAAATCCCCGCCGCTCAAGGTGGTGCCGCCGGTTCAGATCACCAACGCGAAGTGGGACAAAAGCGAGGTGCGGCGCGGGGATACGCTCAAATTGACGGCAGATGTGAAGGGAGTGCCGGACGGCGTTGAGGCGCTCATCCATATTTTTGAGCACGATGAGAGTGGGGCGAATGAACTCGTATCGACATTCACAACTCCGGTGGGGAACAAGAAGATCGAAGCTGAATGGGAGTTTGAGTATCAGGACGATACCGGCAACATTCCGTCTGCTCACGAGGCGGAAAAGGGATATCAGGCGCCACAGTACTTCTTCAGGGTCACCGTCGGAGAGGTCGGTGGAGAATCTGGCCCGCTCGAGTTCAAGGATGGTGTGAGTCTCGAATTGAATGACGATGCTGGTAAACCAATTCCTGGCCTCGAGTATATTCTCCATTGCGCCGACGGCTCCCAGCGGAAGGGGAAACTGGACAAAGAAGGTAAGGCATTTGAAAAAGATGTTCCCCCCGGGCCTGTCACCGTGGAATTTGTCGATCAGAAAAAATGAAATCGTGAGCTCTCATGGCGGCAAAAGCAATTAAGTTCCGGGGACGATTGAGCTTTCCCATCACCACACAAAGGGCGGCGAATTTCACGCAACCAGCGGAGAGCTTCGATCCCGAACGACTAACGTTGCTCTACGTCCTGAATGAGTCAGGCAACGGCGGATGGTATCCCATCGGTGCTGCCCAAACCTGGCACAATGGCATTCATCTCTCTGTCCCCGCAGGAACGCCGGTACGGACCATAGCCCGGGGGACGATCATAGCCGCGCGCCTGTCGACTGCCGTTTCGAAGGAAAAGTTTGAGTTCGGGACCGCAAGCTTTGTGCTCATCAAGCACACTCTCGATGTACTCGAAAATCCTGAAGAGCCGGATCACAACGCATGGACGAGCAGGGCGGTGGAATTCTACTCTCTCTATATGCACGTTGATCTCACACCGGAGAATTCGGCTGACGTCCCATGGTTTCAGACCTTTCTCCCTTTTCTTAAGGAGAATACCTGTTCGGGAGATATCCTGGCGAAGATCAATGTGGCGGAAGACGGTCGCACAAAGAATGAGAAAACCGGGCTCAACTGCCGGACAGCACCGGTGAAGAAAGGGAAAAAGCTCACGCCTGGCACTTTCGTTGCGGTGATTCCGCGAGGGACCATTGTGGAAGTATCCAATGAAGCTGAGGAAGAATGGAAAAGGGTGAATGTCCCTTCCATGAACCTCACCGGTGTATGGGTCTACGGGGAAGGTAATCGCCTGGTAGAAGTGAAGGAATTCGAGGACCAGCTCCAAGCCTTTCAGTCGGAAGGGTGCGCGAAGCTCAACTACCCTGTCGAATCGGGAGAGATCATCGGGCATGTCGGCGTGATTCGCCCGGCCCAGCTTTCGAGAGCTGAATTTTCCGACGTCTTTGGCCTGCACCTCGAGCTGTTCGCCGCGAAAAACATCATCCACCCTCAGGATATGAAAGCGTGGACGCTCGTGGAGGACGACACGGATGACGACATCGTGTGTGAATTCCAGGCATTGACCAAAAAAGTGCAGAAGCCTGGGGTCATGGCAAAGCTCGGCTGGGACACCTCCGAGTTTGCCAGTGTCTCGGAAATTTCCACCTACTACAAAACGATGGGCGATGCAGACAAGAAGTGGCTGAGGGGCATGATCACACGCAACACATCATACTGGTCAATCGACTGGGACAAGATGACCAAGTCGAACGATGGCTGGACGAAGGAATTCGAGTGCTCCGAGCGTGATGTGACAATTGCCAATCAATACATGTGGTGGGAGGAGTGCGAGAAGATCGGAGTCGATCTTCCCTCGCGCACCGGAGGGAAAGCACTCGTGTACCATTACCATCCCTTTACGCTCATGAAGTATATTCATGACCACCTCCCTCCTTCTCCCATCTTTTACGTGAAGCGGGGAAACGAGGAACTCGTGGTCGGGCGGCCGCCGGATATCAACATTGCAGCGACTGAGAGAGTATGGGTCTACGAACCCGGGGCTACTGACTGGCTGCTGGGGCGTGGCGCTGCTCTTCAGGGATGTCAGGGGATCGGGAATTTCGGTGAAACGACTCTGTACGAAGCACTCATCAAGCCTGCCAGCACGCCTGCTGTCCCTACACTTGGCAGCGCAAGCAGGCACATCTGGGCCTCGATCTGGCACAGTGAAGGGTGTTTGGAAGCTCTAAACACGTATGACAGCGCGTTCTTGTCGTTTGGACCATTTCAGCAGACGGTTGGAGCAGGCACCGGCGAAGGCGAGCTTCAGGGAGCACTCTATCATATCAAGAATGCCAATGCGGCGCTTTTCAAGAAGCTCTTTGGCAACTTCAAGCTGGACGTCGCATCTGTCAAGAAGATCCAGAATCTTGATAAGGGACACTTCACACTGGATGGGAAAGAGCTCAAATCGGTGGCGGACAAGGAGATCCTGAGAGATTTCATCTGGGCATACCGGTGCGTGAAGGCAATGCAGAACGAAGGATTTAGGCGTCTGTTTCTCGAGTACGGCTTCAAACGTCTGGAAGTGGTGCAAGCGATATCGGCAAAGGTCGGTGGCAAGGAGGTCCTCCTGGGGGATGTGTATCGCATGGAAGCCTCACTGGCACTTCTTGTCGATGCCCATATCAATTTGCCGGCGCTTGTCGATTCCTCGAACGGTATATGGGTGAAGGCCGCCAAGAGCGCCCTCAACCTTGGAGCAGCCGATGCCATTGATCCCACGACGATCACTCGTGATCAAGAATACAAGATGATCGCGAAAATCGTAGAGTTAAGAAACCTGAGCAACATGTGGGACCCGGCTCCGCGGGCGGCATTCATCCTTCTCTGTGCAAAGGACCTGGATGATGCCGTTGCGAAGAAATTCGGCTATACTGACCTGGATGATTTGAAAACGGCCACGGGGCTGGAAAACGTGAAACTCGCAAAAGAGTATATGTATGGTTTCCTGGAACATACCCGGTAGACTAGTGTTGAGAATAGGAAGGCTGGCACTCGGTTTCTTCTGGGCTTTCACAGCTCTGGCTCAGAACCACGAGCTCGTTCCTCCGGGTCTGGAAACACTGCAGATCAAGAGTGAAGCGGATTTTGTAGAGGAATGGGCAAAGGAGAACGGCTGGGAGGACTCCCAAGAATCGCTGCGCTCGTATTTGAAAACGGAACTTAAGGTGAAGGACCCGAAGCTTGGCACGGTTCGACTGTGCAGGCTGGCAAATGCAGCGCAACCGCGAGGCGGGGAACAGACCCTCGTCCTGCTTCAGAAAAATCAGCACGGGCTGTTTCTCTTCAGTCCCGTGGCAAGGCAAGAGCCTCCAACTCCCGACTACAAGCAGACCGTTGTACCGAAAAGGCTCCAGACAATCTGTCCCACTCAAGGGTCTGGAAGATTCCTCTTGTTGGAGGTACAGGAAGAGGTGCAGGAACATGATCAAAGCAGCGACACAATACACACGACACGAGAGCTTTTTGGCTACGCCTTTGTCAACAGCGCTGCACCCTTTGTACGCTGTGTTGCCTATCGCATCCCTCTGAAGGTGACACGGCTGGTCAATGGAAATATCCAGGAATCCTTTGCACTCCAGATACGTTTTCCAGACCGGAAGCATTTTGAGATTTTGAAGAAGAGCTCCCGGCTCACCCCCGGGCAGGAGCAATGGATTGGGAAGACCACTATCGAGGATTGAGCATGGCAGAGAACCAGGGAAGTGCGGGAACGAACAAGAAAGTGCTTATCGTGGAGAACATGCCGAAAAAGGAACCGCTCCGGGTGAAAACGGGTGTGAGCATCAAGATTACCAGAAGAAGGCGCAAATTTCTCTTTTCATTCTAGACCATGAGATATCAGGCGAACACCTTTGCTCTCAGCTGCCTCGACCAGTGGCAGGACAAGACCATATACACGCTGGCCGGCCCGGTCGTTGATTCCATCCAGCACAATCTTCTGATCACGGTCGGCGAGAATGTGCCGTTCACCAACGTCCGCGAACTCGCCGAATGGCAGATCAATGCGATGGAACAGGAGCTCAAAAGCTGCAAGCTGCTGAAGAAAGGGAACATTGCGCTGGCCAACGGACTGCCCGCCTTCCAAGCCATCTTTGCCTGGTTCCCCACCGACGGGTTGAAGGTGTACCAGGAGCAGATCTTCGTTCTGGCTGAAGGATGCGCCTACACGCTGACGGCGACTTTTTCAAAGAAAACGCGCAAGACGCTGGGACCTCAGGTGGAGCGCATGATGCTGAGTTTCGAGCCCGTGAAGTCAAAAGCGAATACGCAGAGGGTGCCCAGGTAAGCATGCCGATCTCGGACAGAACAGAGCTCTCATCGGCTCCGCCCGTCACCGTCAAGGTCGCGCGGGGTGAGGCTACGCAGACGCGGAATCGCTTCGCATACAATTTTCGGATTGGACGCGGAGAAGAGTGCGACGTCCGGTTTACCGATCCGAAAGTCAGCTCCTATCATCTGGAGGTCTTCTGGGAAGATGGGAAGTGGTGGATCAAGGACCTTGGAAGCAGGAACGGGACCTTTCATGACGGGAATCGCGTAACACGGTTGCCACTCCCCCAGCAGGCACGGTTCGAGCTCGCGGTCAATGGGCCGGTGATCGAACTCTCCCTTGAGCAACCCAAACCGAAGGCACCTCCCCCTCCCCCAGCAGCACGACCCGCGGGCGTCACGCAGATCGCGGAACGCTACTTTAGCCGGGACGAGAACGTACAGGCCGGCGAGCATACAATGCTGATCCGACAGGCCTTCCATCGGGAACGCAAAAAGCAGAGAAAGCGATACAGGGTCCTCATCGGCGCTGTTCTTGTGGTTCTGGTCGCCACGCTGGGTATGCTGTACTACCAGACGCAACGGGTGAAGAAACTCGAGCAGCTTCACGATACAGCCGAGAGCGTCTTTTACACAGCAAAGACCATCGAGGTCCAGCTGGCGAAGCTGCTCGCGAGGCCGGACCTCTCGGCCGATCCGCGGATCCAGGAAATGCGGCGCGAACAGCGAAACATGGAAAACCAGTACGATGCATTCCTGGACGAACTCGGCATTTCCAGAGAGAAGCTGAGCGAACAAGACTGGCAGATCTACAAGGTGGCGCGGCTTTTTGGCGAGTGCACGGTGAGCATGCCCAAGGGATTTGTTGAGACGGTCAAAAAGTACATCGGCCACTGGCAAAGCTCATCCCTTCTCATGCGATCGCTCGCACGGGCACAGAAGAACGGCTACAACCAGAGAATCCGGGAGGTCATGCTGGAGAACGGGATGCCGCCGCAGTTCTTCTACCTCGCGCTCAAGGAGAGCAACTTTGACCATACGATCTGCGGCCCGGAAACATATGCGGGAATCGCCAAGGGAATGTGGCAATTCATTCCGGCGACAGCGTACCAGTATCAGCTGAAAACCGGTCCGCTGGTCGACGTTCGAAGATACGACAAACTCGACGAGCGGCACGATTTTGAGAAATCCACGCGCGCGGCTGCCAGCTACCTGCGCGACATCTACTCCCGCGAGGCCCAGGCTTCCGGTTTGCTGGTCATGGCATGCTACAACTGGAAGGAAACCAGGGTACGGGATATGCTCAATAGAATGCCGGAGAATCCGCGGGAGCGCAATTTCTGGAAACTCCTCAACAGAAACCTGATCCCACAGGAGACCTACGACTATGTCTTTTACATCATCGCAGCCGCAGTGATCGGTGAAAACCCCCGGCTGTTCGGGTTTGACGCGGACAATCCGCTGAAGTACGATCACGCCGGGTAAGACGCGCAGAGAATGACAATACATCCAAACACACTCATACATATACCTTCGGGGGGCACCATGCCAGGATCTCCTTCTACCCGCTCCTGCTTCACGTTCGTTGTACTCCTCCAACTCCTTCTTCTCTGCGTGTGGGCCGGTCCAGCCCGTGCCCAGTTCCCAATCGATCCGACCACCAACGTGCCGATATCCACTGCGTTCGATTACCAGGACCGCCCGGTTACGGTGAGTGATGGAACCGGGGGAGCCTTCATCGCCTGGGTGGATTACCGTAGCGGCCAGGGCATCGACATCTACGCACAACACATCGATGCTTCAGGCATCGCGCTGTGGGATTCGAACGGCATTGCGATCTGTGCCGAGCCTGGAATTCAAGAGGCCCTCGCCATTGTCTCCGATTCATCCGGAGGCGCGATCATCGTGTGGGAAGACAAGCGGACAGACGA
>JAGDMJ010000078.1 GCA_017860555.1 Bacteroidota bacterium | reverse complement strand
CCCATGAGCGCGGCGTCTTCCTCGCCGCGAACACTCAGGGGCCTGTCGGCATCGCGCACGACGGACCCACCCGTCGCAACAGCCTCGCTGTGACGCGCAAGATAAAGATTCATCGTTTTTCGGTGAGCCTGGGGTTCGATGGGACAAACTGTACCGTTTGGGTAGCAAGCTCCTTCGCGCGCAGCCTCAAGCCTCTGATCGTCAGCACAAGTCGTTCTCCGGCAATATGGAGCCACGGGTCCGCCGATTCTTCGCCCATCCCGGAACCCACCAGCGTGAGGGTCCGCTCCTCATGCGGCGGCACCGCGGCAATGGTCACCGGCACGTACTTGTTGTTGTAACGGTACTGCACGTTGCGCGAAGCGACCCGGATCGAGCCGAGGGACATGTCCAGCGTGTCCGAACTTCCATTGTGAACCACGACCTTGATCTCGGTGATGATGCTCTTGTCAACCCTGTACGACGCCGAGAATTCATACCGCACCGGCACCTTCGGATCGGCGGTGGTGAACAATTCGCACGAGCAGTCATCGTTCATCGCGCGGTACGGATAGGCATCAGTTGTCGGAGTGTTCACGACCGACGAACACCCGCCAAGAAAGAGTCCGCATATCGCAAGCACTGCCGCCTTCTTCATGTCCTCCCTCACCCTCCACCCCTTCCTTCATTCGCTTGTTCTGATTCTTGCTTTGTGTTTCTCCTGACTCTTCCTTTCCTTCGCATATCCGGGCTTGATCACATCGTAGATCATCTTGATCCTCCGGTTATACGGCAGGAAGGCGCTTTTCATCGCATTGATGGTCAGTTTCTCAAAATCATCCAGCGACAGCCTGAACAGCCGGTGGGCGAGCATGAGTTCTCTGGTCATGGTCGTATCGCTCATCAGCCGGTCATCGGTATTCAGCGTCACGCGGAATTTGTACTTGTAGAAGAGCCAGAACGGATGCTTCTCGAGGCTTTCGACCGCTCCTGTGTCAACATTGCTCGTCAGGCAGAGTTCCAACGGGATGCGCTTGTCCAGGACATACTGTGCCAGATACCCCATTTTCACGATCTTCCCCGGCACATGCGGATCAAGCCCAATGTCCTCCGTGAGCCGTGTGGCATGGCCGATCCGGTGCGCGCCGCACCACTGAATGGCCTGCCAGATGCTCTCCTTGCCGAAGGCCTCGCCGGCATGAATGGTGATGTTGAAGTTCTCACGCTGGATGTAATGGAACGCATCGACGTGCTTCTTCGGCGGAAACCCGCCCTCTTCGCCGGCAAGGTCAAACCCCACCACTCCACGCTCCCGGTAGTCGACGGCCAGTTCGGCCATCTCCTGCGAGAGCTTCATGTCCCTCATGGCACAAATGATCAACCCGTACTCTACCCCGAAGTCCCTTTTCCCCCTCTCCAGTCCTTTCAGGACGGCGTTCAAGACATCGTCCCAGTGCAGCCCTTTTTCCGTGTGGAAGATCGGGGCGAAACGGGTTTCCACATAGACGACGCCATCGCGATGCATGTCTTCCATCATCTCGTACGCAACGCGTTCCAAAGCTTCGTCTGTCTGCATTACGGCCGCGGTGTGGGCAAAGCCCTCCAGGTAGAGGGGGAGACTGCCACGCTGCGCCCCGCGGTGAAACCAGACGGCAAGTTCCCCGGAGTCCAGCGTGGGAAGCCCGCCGTAGCGGATCTCCTTCGCGAGTTCAATGATCGTTGACGGCCTCAGGCCCCCGTCGAGATGATCGTGGAGCAAAACCTTGGGCAGCGTCCGGACAAGCTTCTCAGTGATTCTCATTCTTGATGACTTGAGGGTCGGAAAACAGTTTTGTAATATTGCCAACGTAACAAGAAACGTGCTAAGAATCAATCGAAGGTTGACTTTAATAACTGTTTTGTCTATATAACGTGACGCACACATCGTGGAACTCTCATGGCCAAAAAAGAATTCTCTGTACTTGTTGTAGATGACGAGGAAACATTTCGATATATGCTCTCCGGGCTCCTAACGAGAGCCGGTTACGCCGTAGATACGTGCATCGACGGCGTGGCCGCCATCAATGCGGTCCAGACGAAGCTGTATGATGTGGTGCTCTGCGACCTGAAGATGCCCAAAGTGGACGGCGTGGAAGTGCTGAAGTTCATCAAGTCCAACTTCCCCGGCGTCGAGGTGGTGATGCTCACCGGCATCTCCGATGTCAGGATCGCAGTGGAATGCATCAAGCTCGGAGCCTACGATTTTATCACGAAACCGACAACCTCGGATGAGTTGCTGACGTCCATTCAGCGGGCGCTCGAGCGCCGCCAGCTTCTCATCGACAACGTGGTGATGAAGGGTGCCCTGGAAAAGCTGCAAGGACAATTCGAGATGGTGGGCGAGAGCACCGCCTTTAGAAAAGTCCTCGAAATTGCCGCCAAAGTTGCCCCTACCGAGTCCACCGTGCTGATCCAGGGACCCAGCGGCACGGGGAAGGAACTCGTTGCGCACTTCATCTATCAGCACAGCGGGAGGGACAATGAGCCCTTCGTCACATTGAATTGCGCTTCGATCCCCGACACGCTTATCGAAAGCGAGCTTTTCGGGCATGAGAAAGGCGCCTTCACCGACGCCCGCGCGATGAAACAGGGAATCGTGGAGATCGCCAACAAAGGATCGTTATTTCTCGATGAGATCGGCGATATCAGCCCGATTGTCCAACCCAAGATCCTTCGCTTTATCCAGAGCGGCGAATTCCGCCGCGTGGGAGGCAATACCACGCTGAAAGCGGATTGCAGAATCCTGTCAGCTACCAACAAGAACCTGAAAGACCAGGTGCGCGAGGGCAAATTCCGGGAAGACCTGCTGTACCGGCTCAACGTGATCACGATCGAGTTGCCTTCCCTCCGCCAGCGCAAAGAGGATATTCCGCTGCTCGTTGCGTCCTTCCTCCACAACCGGATGAAGACCAAAGTAGAGACCACCATTTCCCCGAAGGCGATGGAAGTCCTGATGGGATATGACTGGCCGGGGAATATCAGGGAGTTGGAGAACGTCATTGAGCGGGCCGCAATTCTCTGCCGCAACAATATCATCGAGCCTCAGGACCTCTCCCTGCCGAACGCACCCATGTCTTTGCCAGTGAGCGCACGGAGCGATGAGAAACTTGGCACGGCCATTCCATTAAAGGACGTTGAGCGAATGCATATCGAGGGCGTGCTGAGAAGCTTCCGGGGGAACAAAGCCGAGACGGCCAAGGTCCTCGGAATAAGCCTGAAGACACTCTACACGAAGATCCAGCAGTACCAGACGAAGCTTAACTGAACCACCCCGAACGGCGTCCGCCTGCGGGGATATCGCATGTGTACACATGACACGACTTAGCCTGTTGCTGCTAAGTCGTTGTCGTTTGCAGCATCCTGTAGCCTTCCGGCCGGGTCCTGTCTCTACCGGCCCCTCCACCCTGCCCACCACACCGCCACTGACACCGCAAGCCCCGGATACATCGGTTCGATGCCGAACGGATAAAACTCCGACACACCCAGTTGCTGCCGCCAGCCGATGAGAAGCCAGATGGTCGAGGTCAGCCATCCAAGAAGCATCGAAGCAAACGCGTACCGGGGCGGGGCCTTCCACTTTTCAAAATAGCTGGTGACCAATGGGACCAGCAGTCCGGGGATAATCACGGTTCCGATGGTGTACCAGAGTTTGATGACGGACGGGATCAGGAGTGCCAGTCCCAGCGAAAGGACGGCCGTGACCACCAGTCCCCACTGCGTCAGCCTCTTCTGGTAGGGCCGTGCACGCTCCTTGCCGATGCGCCAGACGATGTCTCGACCGAGCGTCGTGGCGGAGATAAGCGCGAGCGTGTTCAGGCTGGACATGATAGTTGCGAGCATGCCCACGTAGAAGAGTCCCTTCGCCACGGGAGGAAGGGTCAACTCGGCAAGAAGAGGATATGCCATGACGGGCTGGGCAAGATCCGGGATGGCGGCGCGAGCATAGAGTCCCGCGGTCGCGGTAATGGCATCAAAGAGAACCCAGAAGACGATCGAGATGAGAATTCCCCGCTGTGCCACCTCGCCCGACCTGGCTGCATAGCAGCGCTGATGGAAGGCCGGATCGACAAGCGTCCAGAGGGCTATGAAGAACCAGACAAGAACAAACTGGACGGGATTGCCGCCGTCCCAGGTCAGGTGTGATGGCGGGACGTTCTGCCGGATGAAGTCGAATCCCCCGAATTTTGCCCAGGCGAACGGCAGGATGATGGCAAAGCCGAAGAACATCAGGAAAAACTCCAGGATATCCGTGTTGACATCGGAGCGGAATCCCCCGGAGAAGAGGTAGGCGGTCGTCACAATGGTTCCTAACAGCGCACAGGGGAAGAGTCCCCATCCGGTAACAAGCTGCAGCAACAGCGCGGCCATGAGGATATAGGGTGCGGGAGTCATCAACAGAAATGTCAGGAACGCCCCGAGCAACGCTGTCTTCCGGCCGTAGGCTTCCTCGAGCTTGTCGGGGATGGTCATCAAGTTTGTTCGCCTGATCCGCCTGGCAAGCAGGAAGGCGAAGAGAAATGCGAACAGGTAGTACGGAACGCCCTGGAGGACCCAATTGGAGATGCCATACTGGTAGGAGAATTCCCCGACACCCAGGATGCCGCCATACCAGGTGGAAACGAGCGTCATGACGAAGACCGGAGTGGTCAGCGATCTGCCGGCAAGCAGAAACTCGACGGCTTCCGACGACCGGCGGACGCTCAGGAATCCGACAAGGAGCACTGCCCCGAAGTAGAGAAGGATAATAACCTGATCGGACGGGTCGAGTGAGATCATCGCGGGAGGAACTCCTGGAGCACAACGGCGAGCATCTTTCCCCGGCGGAAGGATATGATGAATGGCGATCGCTTTACCACATTGCTCACGGCGATAGATCCGGCCTTGAGAGGCACACCCCTCAACGGGTATTGCAGACCTTTGAGCGTCACGCCCTGGCAGTCGCTCAATGGGATCAGGCTCACGGTTGTACCGACGGTAGCATGGATGTTCTCGCCGCTCCTCACGGGGAACGCGTGCCATCCGTCGCCGCACGCAACGACCCGGAGGCGTCGCATGTAGTGGGAGAGGACGACGAGGTTTCCCAGCGTGTGGTCCAGCCTGCGCCCGGTTGCACCAATGATTGTCACCTCCCGTGCCAGCGATTCGGAAATGATGCGGTCAAGCGCTTTCTCCATGTCGGTGTTGTCCTGCCGTGCAACCCGGATCACGCGTGCCGACGAAAAATGTCTCCGGGTCTCGGGTGTGATCGAGTCCAGGTCCCCGATGATAAGATCCGGGGTCACGCCCAGTTTCCTCGCCCCGTTCGCGCCTCCGTCGGCGGCGACGATGACGTCTGAGTGCCGTGCGAGGCGCCGGGCAAGGGAACGCGAGGGTTGCTCCCCGTTGCAGATCAGGAGCGCGCGTGATGATGGATGTTCAGATGAGGGAGTCCGTTCGCTCACAGGCTGATTGTCACTCCAAAGACATAGTTGCGTTCTGCCGCGGGGAAAAAAGCGTCTCCTTCCCCGTTCATGAAGTACAATGTGCTGAACAGGTTGCGTACTTCTCCTCGAAGCGCGAAATCGACGCCGAGGACGCGCGGTGCACGGTAGAGAATCTCGGCATTCATAACTGTATAGGCATCATTCCGGTTCAGCGCGTTCTCAAAATTATCCGTGTAGAAGTTGCCGACGTATTTCACGGAGAGCGAGCCGGTGAAGCGGTCATCCCGGTAGGTGCAGCGCAGGTTTCCCAACACATCCGGGAATCCGGCAATCGGGTTGCCGTCCAGAGGCACAAGAGCACCATTGTCGTCAATGATGCGGTACCGAACAAGCCTGTTCCTCGATAACGTGAAGTTGCCGCTCAACGCCACGTTTGAGGTGAGATTGATCGCTCCCTCGAATTCCAGCCCGATGTGCCGCGTGCGCTCGGCGTTTCCGGTTACCGGTTGACCGAAGATGTCCACCTGCCCGCTCTTTACCAACTCATCGGCAAATTCCATCCAGAAGAGGTTTCCGGACAGGTATGTATGGGAGGTCCCGTAGCGCACGCCGAACTCAACATTGAACAATCGCTCGGGTTTTGCAAGCGGCTGATCGAAGTCATACACCACCTCCCCGCCGGTGGTATCCGCCTTGAATTGCGGCGTGGCGCCAAAGTAGGCGTCCTCGGCGGCATAAAGATTCCGCAGGGTCGGCTCGCGCGTTGTGTAGGCGAGTGAAATGTAGCTACTCCAGGTCTCGCTCATGTTATAGTTCACGCCCAGCCGCGGATTCACAAAGAGGTACGGGACGTCGAAGCTGTTTCCGAGGAATTTCTCATTCCTGATCCCGTACCGGTTGTAGACCACCTGAAGATCGCCCATCAACAGCAGGTTATCCTGAAGGCGAAAGAGCTCATGCGCATAGGCGGAGAAGATGTTTTTCTCTCCGTTATACTCATAGAAGTGATAGTCCGGATCGAGGGTAGGTGGAAGCTCATTGGCATATGAGATCTTCCCCCAGTGCGTGGAGCGGTGAATCCTGATCTCCGCTCCCAGCGTCATCGTTCCGCTCCCGTGATCGATCTCGGCGCGCGGCAACCAACCCCACTGCTTGTTTCCGACGAAGGCCCGCACAAGAGTGTTGGTGGGATTCGTGGTGGCGGGGATGCCGTAGTAGGAACCGAGCCGGAGGGTTGTTGTGTCCGCCCAGGAGGCATCGTAGTCGAAGTAGCCATCCCCCGTATAATAGAAGAGCGTGTTATGCAGTGTGAGCGTAGACCCCAGGCGCCACTCATGGATAAGCTCATAGTGCGGTTGCGAGAAGCGTTCCGTCTCCTGCGGGCGGCGCGGGAAGACCGATGCGTAGCCGCGTCCATCGGGCGTCAGCTCCCAGCCGGTAAGATTCTGCCTGCGGAGTTTCTTGTCACCGTTGACGAATTTGGGCAGCCCCGTGTAAACGAGCCCATCTTCTAGCGGTCCCCCGAAGAAATGAAAGCGGGTGGTCATGTTCTTGTCAAACCGTATAGCGCCAAGGAAATAGGAACTCAGATTCACCGTGGCATTCGCCCTGTAGCCGTCGCTCATGATCTTGCCAAGACGGCCATACACCATGTACTGCTGCGCAACGAGTCCCGAATTGAGAGACACTCCAAACTTGCGCGTATTCAGAGCAAGCGACCGGGAGCTGTCGCCGAATTCCTGGACACCGATCATGGTCTCGAGGCGAATCTCCGGTTCCATCCTGAACGGATTTGTCACCAGGTTCACCGAGCCGCCGATCGCGGGCGGGCCATAGAATGCGCTTCCGGCCCCTCGCTGCACTTGAATGTTGTCGGTGCTGGCCAGCAGGTCGGGAAAATCGATCCAGTAGACGTTATGGTCCTCGGGATCGTTCTGCGGCACGCCGTTGATCATGACGGAGATGCGCCGCTGGTCGAACCCGCGAAGGTTGATGTAGTTGTAGCCGATACCGTTGCCGTTTTCCGAATACGTTGTGATGGAAGGAAGTTCGGAAAGGAGCACAGGGACATCCTGCATGGAATAGCGTTCGCGGATCTGCAGCGGGGTCAGATTGGAGAACGTGGCAGGCGTTCGGCGTTCGTGGGCCTGCGTGGCCGTGATGACCACCGGTGAAAGGACATAGACGGTATCTCTGTCCGCCTGCTCTTCCTGGGCGTGCGACCGTGCACATGCTGCAAGAATCAGAAACCCAACCGCGATGGCTCTCATCTTCATCCCCCGAAAAAGAAAAATCCCGCCACCAGTCACTCCAGCGCGGGAAAGAAGGAAACAAGAAAGCCAAAGACGTTGTCCGTTTCCCTACGCTGGCATGATCCAGATCAGGTCTTTAGGGTTTGTTCTCAGTCCCGGCTTTCTCTCCGGGACACCCCTAACGGTGACTCACGAATATACAAAGGTAATACATTGGACGCAAGCGGAGCCCGGAGGAGGAAGATTGTTGCTTGACCCGCAAAAGGTGTATATCTTAGCATTTTGTTGTCGGCCAGAGTGCTTTGCCTTCACCTTGCGCCATCCTTATGCCAGAGCTTCCAGACCTCCTGTACATCCGGAATTACCTTCGGAACAATATCGCCGGGCGCACGGTGACCGATGTTGCCGTAAAACGCCCTGTCGTCCTCCGGAACGCGCTGGACCAGCCGCCCGGGGAGTCGTTGTGCGGAGGTCGGATCGCCGCCGTACGCCTCGATGCCCCGTTCCTTGCACTGGAGTTCGACACGGAACTTGACATCGTCCTGAACCTGATGCTTGCGGGGAAGATTCAACACCAGCATCGCGGCGAGAAGAGGGATGGATACTGTTGTGTCTCGTTCCTGCTGGATGACGAGTCGTGCCTGAACATTTGCGACGACCAGCAGATGGCGAAGGTGTACATCGTGCGCCGGGGTGACTATGCAAGCATCCCCAGGTATCGACTCGGCCTAGACATTCTTTCCGCGGAGTTCACGCCGGCACGTTTTCGTGAGCTTGCGCGCCGGCACGGCCGCAAACAGGTCCGCGTTCTGATAAACGATCATGCCATATTGGCCAGCATTGGTAATGCCTATGCGGACGAGATCTTGTTCGACGCGGGAATCCATCCGAAGACGTACGTGTCGAAGTTGTCGGCTGAAGAGCTTGACCGACTTCATGGATCGATCGTTTCAGTCATGCGGTGGGGGATCGCGGAAGTGGAGAAGGCTGCGCAGCCCATCCAGGTGAAAGTGCGCGACCACATGAAGGTTCGCAACAGAAAAGGAGAACCATGTCCGCGCTGCGGGACGACGATCAGGAGGGAAGGCGTGAGGGGATATGACGTGTTTTTCTGTCCCCGCTGCCAGCCGGCGACGAGGAAGTTGTTCATCGATTGGAAGAGGCTTTGAGGTTCCAGGTGGCCCCTGGATTGCGAATGAATCCGATTCAGGGTATATTTCAGGACACGAACAGGAAATCTATCGATCAATCCCCGGGGAATCGCCATGAATCTGTATCAGCTCCTGCACGACCGCACGAATGAAATTCTCGATGAAGCCACGGAAGCGATGGTCCGGGCGCGCGCGAAGCACTATGAAGAGGCGGGCCGCGAGCACGTT
The DNA here is from genome assembly GCA_017860555.1 of Bacteroidota bacterium. GTDB lineage: Bacteria > Bacteroidota > Ignavibacteria > UBA10030 > UBA6906 > JAGDMJ01. Next base: position 1,206 of record JAGDMJ010000078.1, on the reverse strand, counting down.
CATCAACGTTTGAAGGCGCTCTACGTCCTCACGATGCGTGGGGTTAAGGAGCGAAACCTCGGCCCCATGGTTGCCCATATTGAGACCATCGCCCGCGAGCGGTTCTCGGCAGGGTACGACCTCTGGGAGGTCCAGACGGCATTCAACCTCCTCGAAGAAGCCATCTGGAAGCGAATCTTGAAAGATATGCCCGCGGATGAGTATGCCCAGGCGCTCGGACTCGTAAGCACCGTGCTGGGAATCGGCAAAGACACGCTAGCGCGTCGTTATGTCTCGCTGGCGACGAAGGCCAAGTCCCCTTCACTCAACATGCAGTCACTTTTCAGCGGAACGGAGATCGGCGATACCGCGAGCAGTTGAGCCACAAATCATTCAATCTCGGGAGTTCCCATGTTCCCTACCCTTTCCTCTTTCGTTCATGTCTGGTCTCAGGAACTTGAGTCCACCCAGAAACTCTTCAAACATCTAACCGACAAGAGCCTTTCTCAGTGCATTGGACCGGATGGACGCACCCTCGGCCGGCTGGCGTGGCATGTCACAACGACCATCCCCGAGATGATGAACCGAACAGGGCTGGCCATTAGCTCGCCGGACCCCGAATCTCCCGTCCCTGCATCGGCAAAGCAGATCTTCAACACCTTCAGCGATGCCGCCGTCGTGTTGCTCGAGCAGGTCCAGGCGAATTGGACTGACGCTTCGTTGCAGGAGGAGGACAATATGTACGGCGAGCAATGGAAGCGAGGGAAGACGCTGATGGCGCTGGTGCTTCACCTTGTCCACCACCGTGGGCAGATGACCGTCTTGATGCGCCAGGCCGGCCTTTCCATTCCCGGCTTGTATGGTCCGACCCGGGAAGAGTGGGGGATGTTCGGGATGAAGCCGCCTGAAGTCTAGCCGAACAAACAGGAGGAACGGAAGTCAAGATCCAGCCGGGTTGCACCGGCACCACTCCTTGCGCAGGCAGCCCTTCGCTCACAGGATCACGATGAGACACGTTGTCAGGACATTGATCTGCGCTACCGCTCTCTTCAGTCTCCAGGCCAGCGGCCAGAAGTTCACCCAGGAGATGGTCGACGAAGTCTCCGCGGACAGCTTGATGGCCACGATTGTCAGGCTGCAGAATTTTGGCACTCGCTACGAATTTTCTCCCCAGCGCGATTCCGCAGCCTCATTTCTCGTGAACGAATTCTCCCGGCTCGGGCTCAG
>JAGDMJ010000077.1 GCA_017860555.1 Bacteroidota bacterium | reverse complement strand
GGTCCAATAGGCGAGCACAGGCGATCAGGCTGGCGTCCCTCTCGCGGAGGGAAAGAGTGAGCTACGCTTCAGTAAATTGTATTACAAGTGGGCCCGGTCGTCACTCATGCAGCCCCATCTTCCTCATGAAGGCCTGATATCGATGATCGTTCTCGATGTTCTTCAGCAATGGATCGACTTTGATCTGACTCAGGCCCGGATCCCGCAGTCTGTATGCGATCTCGAGCCATTCAAAGGCCGGGTTTGATTCACCGCGGAAGGCATATGCTTCCGCGATCTGGAATGGACCGTCACGGCTTCCTACCTCGAGCAGCCTTTCGAGCGCTTGGTCTGCATCTGCTTTCCTCCCTGCTGAGTGGTATGCAACTGCCAGCGCACAGATCCGCCAGAATTCGTCTTCTTCAAGGTTGGCTTCCAGTATCGCGCTGTCGGGTTGTCCCAGCGCGATGTAGCAATATGCGAGCATGCCATGCGTGGCCGGATAGTGCGGACTCAACTCAAGAACTTTTCGGCCCGAGGCGATGGCCTCACGATTCCGGTTTGCATACCAGAGGACGTGGCACAACCCCATGTGGGCCCTGTCCAGGAGAGGATCAAGAGAGACCGCTTTCTGGTTCAGCGCTATCGCCTCGTCCAGGTGCCCGTGGGTTAGCAGTTGATTAGACATCCGGTTCATGCTGAGCGCGTTTCCCGGTTCGAGCTCTAATGCTTTCTTGTACTCCTGATAGGCCCCTTGCCAGTTCCAATCCTTGACATGGAACACTTCTGCAAGATTACGGTGACCGTCAGCCAGCTTGTCATCCAGAGCGATCGCTCTTAACGCCGCTCCCCGCGCTTTTTCTAAGGGATTCCGTATTTCGCTCTGGGCAAAAGTCATCTGCGTCAGGTAAGCATCTGAGAGGGCAGCCCAAACACGTGCATCATTGGAGTCAACCGCAAGCGCCCGCTCATAGAGTCCGATGCCTTTCTTGACGCTCTCCTCGTCACGCCGATTTACGAAATGCCTCCCTTGAAGAAGGAGGCTGTAGGCAGTGGTGTTGGCCTCAGGCGATGCCTTGAGCTGTTCCAGTTCACTTGGAGAAAGACGGGTTTTCAGGGCAAAGGCGATTTTTTGAGCGATCTCGCTCTGAATGACGAAAATCTGTTTGTCTTCCCTATCATAGGTCTCCGCCCAGAGATGCCTGTCATTGGCCGCATCGATCAGCTGCGCGACAATCCTCACCTCGTTCCCGGCGTGTCGCACACTTCCCTCCAGAATTACCCCCGCATTGAGCTCTTTGCCGATTTCCCGGATGGACTTCGTTGTGCCTTTGTATTGCATGACGGACGTCCGGGAAATGACATTGATTTCTGAGATCCTGGCAAGTTGCGTGAGGATGTCTTCGGTGATGCCATCAGAAAAGTACTCTTCCTCCTTGTCCCCGGCAAGATTGGTGAACGGAAGGACGGCAACGGTCTTGCTGTTGGCCGGAGTGGGAGGAGAAGAAGAAATTGGCAGAAAAAGTAGAACCCCGATGAACGTCAGAGCTAGCAATGCCCCGACGGCCATGAACACCAGCTGGCTTGTCCTTTTCCGCGGTACGCCGGCGTGAGGTAGTTCTTCACTCGGAATTTGCACCCGAGCATGTGTGCCGGAAACAGGCGGCGCCACAGTGGCTGTCACCTTGGCTGAGGTATATCCCCCTGCCGACAGGTCAAGGCACTTTCGCTCGTGCCGCAGGTCAGCTAGAATGTCGTCCATATGCTGGTAACGGTCCTGCGGGTCCTTGGCCAAAGCCTTGGTCACGATCCGCTCCAGCTCCTGTGTCACCGTCTCGTTGAACCTGGCGAGCGGAATGGGCTCTTCGTTCACCACCGAATACAGGAGAGCTGCTTCATGGTCTCCCCTGAAGGGAAGCTTTCCGCTAAAGATCTCATACAGCACAACGCCAAAAGAGAAAATGTCCGACCTGTTGTCAACCTCTTCTCCCTGGGCTTGCTCGGGGGACATGTAGGCAGCCGTCCCGACAGTGGAGCCCGCCCGGGTGAGCCTGGCGGCCCCTTTGAGCCTGGCGAGCCCAAAGTCCATGATTTTCACCTGTCCTTTGGGTGTGATCATGATGTTGTCCGACTTGATGTCCCTGTGGACGATTCCCTTATCATGTGCTGCAACCAGACCGTCCGCGATCTGAATAGCAATATCGAGCGCCTTCGTGAGCGGAAGGACCGTTCGCAAAGCCAGAGACTTGAGTGTCTCCCCTTCCACATACTCCATGGCGAGGAAGACCTCCGTTTCATGCTCCCGAATCTCGTAGATGGTCGTAATGTTGGCATGGTTCAGGCATGATGTTGCGCGTGCCTCATGATAGAGCCGTTCCTTCTCGACCGGGTCAGAGGTCAAATGTGGAGGGAGGAATTTCAGGGCGACAATACGATCGAGTGTGGAGTCAAGCGCTTTGTAGACCACGCCCATTCCCCCTTGACCGAGTTTTTCAAGTATTTCATAATGAGAAACGGCGTTGCCGATCATGGGAGCTCCTTCTGAGATATCCACGATCATTGCCTGCCCGCCTATAATTCTTGTAGGGCAGGTCCTGTCTCTCCGCCATAGGAGGAGAGACCGAGACTCTAGCCTCCGTGGCGCCGTTGGCGCCACGAGAATCGCGCCCCGTTCCCAGACGGGACGGAACGGGGAATTTGGATAATTTGTCTCGCCTCGGGGCTGAGTGCGATGATGGCGCGAGGAATTAGCGGTGCCTGGTTAAGATAGGGATGCAAAAGTCCAGAGTCAACAGCCCCCTGCCGAGCGATTCTGTTTCTTCCGTACTCTTGTTATACGCTCAACTGCCAATCGGACAAAGCGCCCAGACTTCATGCCCGATATTCATAGCCAGGAACAGGGGTCATTCCGAAGAACGTGCAAAAACGAGCGGGGAAAAAGGTCGAACGTCTCCGAGCCAGGCAGTTGCTTCCAGCCCCTGTTTCGGTCCTCCGTCACTGGGGGTGCGAGGCGGGTGAATCGTTTCTAGAGTAGGGATAGTCACCCCCGTTCTTCAAGACGATGGAGGAAAATATGACGGCGAGATGCGCCTTGTGTCTCCTGGCCATGGGAATGATATTGGCCCCGGGCTTTGTTTCTGCCACAACCCTCACCGGGGTTGTTGTCGATGCGGTGAAATCCACCCCACTTCACGGGGCTGCGGTATCTGTTGACGTCCTCATCCCGGATTCGATAACATTCAACACGATGAGCGATTCTGCTGGGATGTACAGCCTGTCAGGAATCCCAGATAGTAATACAATTTATGTCATACGTTGTTATGTGTACGGGTTTGCCGGATATTACATGAGATATGATGCCCTTGCTCTTGGAGATCGGCAGGTTGATATCCTGATGTATCCAGAGGCGGTGGAGCCGCCCGGGGGCATAGGGGACTCGAGTGAAGTATCGGGCATAGTGCTCCACGAGCTGGCCGGCGGTGCGAGAAATCCGGTGGCGCAGGCCAGGGTAACCCTCAGGATGGGTGGCAACGAACACTCTGCTCTCACCGGCACAGAGGGGAAATACGCACTGCACGTGCTCAAAGGAAATTACACCCTGAGCGTTGAGGCGCCAGATCATGAGGCTCTGACGGCGGGCGGAATTGCCGTCGATGCGAGCGGTCTTGTGCTTAATGTCCTCCTGAAGTCGACCATTGTGTCCATTCTGCCACACCTCACCACGAGGGCAGAATCTTTCAATTTGGAGAATGCATATCCAAATCCATTCAATCCGCAAACACGAATCAGATTTTCCATCCCCACCGGTGAAGGGGCTCATGGAGGGAAGGGATCAGGGTTCTTTGATATCAGGCTGAGTGTTTTTGACATGCTCGGGAGAGAAGTAGCCGTCTTGCTCGACGAACGGAGGCAGTCCGGCCGCTATGAGGCAACGTTTGATGGCACGGGATTGGCGTCCGGTGTTTACTTGTACCGTCTGCAGGTCCGTTCTACGGATCCCGCGGTGGACCGGGTAGGAAGTTTTGTAGACACGAAGAGATTCGTGCTGATCCGATGAGTCTCAAAGCCTGGCAACGAACAATCCCTGCCCGGACTGTTGTCCGCAATCCATGATGTGAAGCCAGTCGGCTTGTGGTACCAACCTCATCGTTCAAGCATGAAGGACGTGCGCCAGGTTCAAGGATACGCTCAGGTCGGCTTGGAGCTGGCCTGATGGTTCACGATCACGTACTTTTTGCGGTGCAGATGGATGGTTTGGTGGAGGGGATTTCGCCGTGTCAGAAGACAGAAGCTTGTTCTACTATGGACGGATGTATCATTGGCTCTTCGATCCTCCTCTGGCAGAAGCCCATCAGAGAGCCGTGGACCTCATCGCGTCAGGGTCATCTGTTCTGGACATAGCCTGCGGCACGGGACAGTTCTGCTTTGCCGCGAGAGAGCAGAAAAAGTGTCGTGTGGTCGGCGTTGACGTATCAGTCCGGATGTTGGACTTCGCCCGGAAAACAAATCCGTTTCGGAATGTGACGTTTATCCATCAAGATGCCATGGACCTTGGTACTCTTAAGGAGCATTCATTCGATTACGCGACGCTGCTTATGGTGATGCATGAGTTGTCCAGAGCACAACAGACGCGTGTCCTTGGAGAAGCATTGCGTGTTGCGCGAACGGGGATTATCATTGATTCCGTTCCCTCTCTTCCGAGGAATGCTGAAGGCATCGGCATTCGCATCGTGGAGAAAACATTCGGGCACAGTCATAACGCGAACTTCAGGGCATTCCTTGCGGCGGGAGGAATACGTGGAGTCCTGCAGGCATCAGGCCTGGCAATCAGAGTGACGCATTCCTCGGTGTTCTGCCGAGATTGCCGTGAGGTTGTTGTCGTGTCGGCATAGGAAGTTTAGATCTTGGTGTTTCTCTACGGTGGTCTTCTTAGGTGTTGTGTGTTCAGCTGAAATCGCGACGCGAAGGGTGATCTGGACCCATTGCAATTACTACAAATAGTACCGGGCAGAGACTCTCACGGGATGGACACGTACAATAGTAGCCATACGGCTAAATTCTTGACCGGTTTGCAATTGCGCTCCTGGCATCCTAATCTAGAAATGGCATTTCAACCCTTATGGATTCTCCGGATTCGCGGCATGGATTTTGCCTACTATTGCTGCCAGCAGCGGTGCTTCGGGCCAAGCGTTGGCCGCAAAGTAAAGGGAATTCACGGAGAACGGCATGTCGAATCACACGATTCTGACTATAGGCGCCTTCATTCTGCTCACCAGCATCCTCCTTGGTTTCTACCAGTTGTTAGGATCGACGGGAGATGACATCTCCAACGCCCAGGATCTCATCCTGGCGACGACCATTGCCACATCGTACATCGAACTAGCGCAAGGGTTGGCTTTTGACGAGTTCACCGACACGACCAGTGCGGCCATAGGGAATCCCTCGGCCCTGACGCCAGCTTACAAGCTAGGATCCGACACCGGTGAGGACAGTCTAGCGCTCTTCAATGATTTCGATGATCTCAACGGGCTTGTGATCGAGAAACTCGCCACGGGGGCTAACAAGCGTTTCACGACGGCCTTCACCGTCTGCTATGTGGACCCGGAGAACGTGGACGTTCCTGTTACTTCGCAGACATTCCTGAAGCGATTGGATTTGAAAACCTGGCGATCCTTTCCCCCGCTCTCTAGAAGTGGGAGCCTGGACACACTGCGACTATCGATTGGCTTGGGATACTTCCATTTTGACTGAACAAGGGGAGTGCTGAGCAATGCAATATATCCTCGACTATGTCGCTGCAGCCATCCTGGGGGCAGCCCTGTTGCTGATCATTCTAAATGCCAATGACACTTCGGCCGAAAGCCACTCTCTGTACAACGGGGATGCTCTCGTCCAGGAAATCCTCGTTCAGACAGTCTTCCTGCTCGAGGGTGAACTTCGTAACATGGGGGTGGGAGTACCCGAGAACCAGGGTTGCATTCTCCGGGCAGATACGTCTACCATCTGGTTTCTCTATGACATCGACAGAAATGCTATTCCGGATACTGTCCGTTACTATTCCGGTTCTGTCGATGAATTTGCACCCACGCCGAATGAACTGGACCGGCCGCTGTACCGCAAGGTTAACAGCGAGAAATCACTGGTGGTGGGGTCGGTTACAATATTCAGGTTTAGATATCTGACACGACTTGGGCAGGCACTTTCCACACCGGTTGTTGCGGGTCAGTTGTCGGAAATTCATTCGGTTGAAATTACGATGGAAGTACAAAATCCGTATGCCATGTCACGTTCCGAGAAGCAAGTGGGGGCGGGGGAGCGGAATGCATTGTACTCTAGCTCGATCTGGCAACAAACTCGGCTCGCATCGCAAAATAACCGTCGCTAAATGAAGAGCGGGAGAAGATCATGGCCGGTAAAGCAGCACTTGTCCTCGTCATTGGTTTCATGATTCTGCTGGGGTACGTTTCACGAGATCTCTCGGTGATCGCGGGAAGGGCGCAGGGAAACATGAGTACCTATGCAGCGGCAACAGAATCACACAATCTGGCAATCACTGGTGCAAACGCAGGATTGGCCCGACTCTATCAGGACACAAGTTGGCGTGGCTCGAGAACCCAGGAACTTTCTGGTGCTGCTGATCGCTCCTTCACCTACACAGTGTCCACCGGTGCCAATGGCCGTCCCTTCCTCAGGAGTGTATCATTGGTACGTGGGCCCTTCGAGACTCTTGGGGACACGGTTGAGGTCGAGTTTGGGGCTCAAACCCTCCAGACTTTCACGCTTTTCGCCTGGATGACGAATTTCGAAGGGAACATCTTCTGGATCACCGGAGATACTGTGTGGGGACGCGTCCATTCCAACAGTCTCATGCACGTCAATGGACAGCCCGTGTTCATGGAAAAGGTAACAACGGCTAAGAGTTTTGACCCTAAACCGGGTGTAGGACAGAACAAAGCGATATTCAAGAATGGGTATGAGACAGGCGTGGCACCAATAAAGTTTCCAGACGACCTGAGCCAGATCAGTGCGGCTGCGGCCTCGGGCGGACGCCTTTACGCGGGTGACGTCACGGTAGAATTGAAGGGTGGGACTGCCGCCAGCGGTGATGGTTACGTAGAGGTTTACAGCGGGGCTACCAAGATCGACAGCTTTGAAATCAATTCTGCCACTTTCAACGGGGCCCTGGGTGCAACCGGGAGGGTCAGCGTCTCCGGCGTCGTGGACGGGAAAATCTCGATCTTCTCCACAACAAATGTCTACGTTCTTGACGATATCACTTATGAGAACAAGACGACGGCGAGCGATGATGTTCTTGGACTCATTTCTGAGGCGGATGTGACCATTGCCGATAGCCCTGGCAACAAAACCAACGTCAACATTGACGGTAGCATATTCTGCCGCAGTGGAAGTCTCAAGGCAGAGAATTACAATAGCGGCAGCCCGAGAGGGGTCTTCAATATGTTCGGCTCAATAGTCCAGGATACGCGAGGTGCCGTTGGAACATTCAGCGGATCAACACTGAAGACGGGCTATTACAAGAGATACAGGTATGACGAACGGTTATCCGAACCAAGCTTCAGGCCGCCCTGGTACCCGGGGTTCTACACCACGACATTTGCGATTTCCTGCTGGTGGGAGAGTGTACACATACCGAAATTCAACTGACATCGGGGCCCCCGCCCCGGGGCGAAAAAGATCTCTGGCCAGCTGACATTGAACCATGCGTAACTTGCATTGCTGAGGACCTGAGACTCTGAAGTGTAACCCTTACTCTCGCCCAAAGCTGCACGTTGAGGCCCATTTCGAAAGGCCGCTGCAGAAAAGGTCTCCACGGGCGCTATTCCGAATGCCGGTTCTCATTAGGATTACGTGAGTCATTTGGGACCTTTTTCACTCTCCGGCGCGATAGGATTGCAGTCCCCTAAATCGCAACATCGCATCGAGGAAGTAATAATCTGCATAGATCAGCGAAACGTCGACCTCTCCATTGCGGGGCATGTTTCCTACGGCGTGATTCAAGATTCCCGCTGAGCCCGTCCCTTCAGCCAAATAGGCTGGTGAGCAGAGGGTGGCAAGAATTCTCCGGGCTGCGCTCAGATATTTTGCCTGCCTTGGGGCATCCGTTTCCAATGTGCTCAGCTCGATCAAAGCCGACGATGCTATGGCTGCGGCGGAGGCGTCCCGTTGAACATCAGGGATTCCAGGTGCGTAGAAATCCCAGTACGGCACCCCGTCCGGAGGAAGGCGGTCAACGAAGAAATCCGCAACTTTCCGGGCGGTAGCGAGGAATCGGGCCTCACCTGTCTCACGGAAGGTCATGGTAAACCCGTAGACCGCCCATGCCTGGCCGCGTGCCCAGACAGATTCATCGGAGTATCCCTGGTGGGTCTGCTTCTTTGTGATCTCTCCTGTTGCGGTGTCATAGTCCACAACGTGATAGGTTCCCCCGTCGCTACGGACATGAGTGTTCATCGTTTTCTGCGCGTGGCTCAGTGCGATCTCCCGAAGGGGCGCTGGGCCGCCGTTTTTCGATGCCCAAAACAGAAGCTCCAGGTTCATCATGTTGTCGATGATCACCGGATAAGCCCATTCTTTTCCACTTTCCCAGGACTTGATGCAGCCGATCTTTGGATTGAAGCGCGTTGCAAGCGTCTGCGCCGCTTGCAGAAGCACCTCCTTGTAATGTGAATTCCCCGTCAGACGGTACCCGTTGCCGAAGCTGCAAAACGTCATGAACCCGATATCGTGGGTCCGGTTGTTGAACTTCTGGCTCTCCAGTCCTGCCGTCCAGCGCTCGGCGGCACTCCGGAACAATTTCTCCTCACACCATTCGTATGTCTTCCAGAGACACCCCGGGAAAAATCCGCTCGTCCAATCTTCTGTCGGTACAGTACTCCATTCCCCTGCGGGACCCGAGGCCCGGAAATACAGGAGCGAGTCGCCGCTGGAGTTCACTGTGCGAATGAACTGCTGCCGGGAAAAATCCAGGGCGTGGACGATCTTTGTATCGAGCTCATCGGGTGTGTCAGCCGGCAGCGTAATGAACGTTGCGGCGACAAGTTGAAGAATCAGCGGGTTCCACATGGAGAAAGCCTCATTCAAACCAAAGGGAGGGTTGTCGGATAGGGAAGGTCCTTGCGATTTCACCTTCCCCCTGTCTCGGATCAAGTCTTTTCCAGAGTGCCATGTAGCCGGCGTCATTAAATGCATCTGCCGCGAAGAGCCAGGCCATCTGGCGTACCGGGAGCAGATCGAAGTACTTGACATCTTTGGGATGCGGCCAACGCGATTTGTCACGCACGAAGGGGGAAAGAAAGTTGAAGGCCGCGCGGATCGTCCTTCCGTCGGGAAGTGTGTAAGCCCAGAGGTCGTCTCCCGGTCTGGTGAGAAGGCGGCAGACTACCGCCATGCCTTCGAGGTTGAACAGGGAATACCCGAACGGTTTAGTCCTTTCCAATTCAAGAGGAAAACTCCCGTCGGGTTGGAGTTGACGCGGGAGAAGAAAGTTTCGGAATCGCTCTCGACAGGAATCCAGCACTGCCGCGTCCCCCACAAGCGAGGCGAACGCTGCCGCCTGTGCTACCCACCATGTGCCGTGATTGTTCAAGGCTTCCCGTTCCTGCTTGCCGTATTCGTGTCTGGTCATCCAGTCAAGGTATTGCCGGAACCAGGCCAGGATAGGCTCCGTTTCCGCGTTGGTGATCGCACCGCTTCGGATGAGTACCCGGATTGATTGCGCTACTTCGATCAGATGGATGGTATCGATGATGCCGATCCCTCTTCCCGTGACGCGCCCCTTGATAGCCTGCGCGTAGAGAAGGCTCGGGGTCATTCGAGTATCGGGGTCCACGAACCAAGCATTCAAATGACGAAAGGCTTGCCTGGCGAAGGTCTGGTCCCCCGTGAGCTTGTAGCCTGCAACGAGGGTAGAGACCGTTACGCTGAAACGCATGACCGTCTCTCGGTGCGCGACGAAATTCTCAGGGTTGGTGAGGCCATCGTGCTTCTGATACGGCAAATTGGTTCCCGCCGGATCCGGCCACCAGTAGTCCCCCTCGGAATAGTAATCATGAACTCCTCCGGCACTTCCTTTCGCAGGGAACGCGACTATCGTCACAGGTGCCTCGTTGAGGCATGACTGGGCAGTGGAGATGACGCTGGTTTGCTCTTGCGGTGTCATGATCGTTCCGAGTGCAAGCTGCAGACAGAAAAGTGAGGTCATCCCATCCTGCCTTGTGGTCGTTCAGGTTGAATTCCCCGCAGGTACCAATGGAACGAAACGGATTATCCGATACTACCTGGTATACCTGCTGATGGGGAATATAACTTCCCCAGGCCGAAATGTCAAGCTACTGCCGAAAAACCTCAAAAACGTGGAT